>NZ_JBIWFQ010000038.1:0-40861 GCF_044763105.1 Lysinibacillus sp. NPDC096212
AACGTTTTAATAGGATATCCTTTTGCCATGTATCTACAAGTAACTTGAGTTCTATAATAAAACAATCTTTCTTCCCTTTCGTCATTACCCGTCACTCCTTTATTTTTTGATTATTCACAATATACAATATAAACATATGTTCTATAAAGAAAAAAGCACTTCATTCCTCCCACCTTTGAAGAAGTGGGCTTCCTGAAGCTCAATTCTGTGATAATTCCTCGCTTTTGGTACATGAATCAAATGTTTGTCTAATTTAAACTCTCATTGTATTTATAGGTAGTTGTTTAAACACGGGATAATCATTTCCTGGTAACTTTAATAGCTGTTGTTTCTCGTGCTGCCAAAAGATCTTCAATTGGTTTGTTTCTTCGATAGTGAATTCTGTTTCGGTCTTCTACCATCTTATTCGCGAGTTGTTCTGTTAAATCATTCAAGTCTTTAATGACAGGTGGCACACCCTCAGCTTGTTTAAAGAGCAGCTTTATGCCACTTAAAAAGCATTCCTGATTTTCAGATGGCATTGATACAATTGGCTTCAGACATTGCTAGAATCCTTTCATTCCTCCACTGTTGAAGATTCGACACCCTTACAGTAGAGGGACTTGGGGTGGCAGGCAAGTCTTTTTTTTGCATTAAAAAAGTGCGAGACTTTGTACAAATACGTTGCACAAGTCTGCACTTTTATTTTGCAATAAACAGGCTTTTTTTAAATCATCTTCAAAATTAACACATAACACAATCTAATTTATTTTTTGTTTATCTCTGCCTCTAATGATAATTTTAGATCGTTGTCCATCAATTTTACTTTGAATTTCCTCTGAACTCAGGAATTCATTGATAATCGGGGGTCCTACCAACAAAAAGCGAAAAACATACGCTAAGCAAATTTCGACATAAAGAAAGCAGATTTTTTATACACTGATTGAAGAGGGAGTTTACCAGCCATATACTCATCCATAAATTCATTTTTAAAGGCGTCAGTATAGGTATAGGTAATAGCTCTTTCGCTAACACGTTGTACATTAGGATTCTTTTGAAGTATTTTTATCTCTTTCGTTGAAAATGTTATCGTACTAATATTGTCAACTTATCCCTGTATCTTGAATTCCAAGTATATAAAAAATACCTGTAGATAAAACACTCTTTTTCAAGTGTCCTAACTACAGGTACCATATTAATTGAGCGCACTCAATTTGACTGTTTGAAGCTAGTTATGTCCCAGCCTCATTCTTTACTTATTTACGATAGTCTAGCAATAATACCTTCCTCATCGTCCAGAACGAGTTCGATGCCTGTTGAAAATGGATCACCATGTAGGACATCTTTAATCCATACACGTAGTGCGCCAATCATTGCTGCTGTATCGAATATCTCGATTTGACCATTAGTTTCAACTTCTGCACCGAAGCCTGTGTCATCATCGTATGTTAGTTCTACAAGTACATCCTCAGGGCGAATGTTTTTATAGTAGGCCTGAGATAAGCAAATTGCATTTATAATATCTTGCTCATTAATTATTTGTGCCATTGTGCTTCCTCTTTACGTTTTTTATCTTTAAACATATTAACGATTTTTACAACTAGCATTATGATAACCATGATGGCTGCAACGTTAATTAATAAGCCTAAAATATTACCAAGCATACCCATACCACTGAAAAGACTTCCGAATAATAAACCAGCTAAGCCACCAAGCATTAAGCCTTTCATAAGGCCGCCTGAGAAGAAGCCGCCTTTCTTAGCTATTGAATCCGTTTTGTTTGTGCTTTTATTTGTTGTTGTATTATTTTGATCTTTAGATTTATCCTGAGATTTTTGGAAATTTGAGCTATTATTATTATTATTATTGTTTGAGAAGCCTTTTTTACCGGACTTATAGGATTTAGCTTCTGCAGTTGGTGTATCTGAGATGAACAATGTTGCACCTACAGATGCCAACATAAGTGTCGCTGCAAAAAGAGCGGCAAGGATTTTTTTCATTACTTGTATTCCTCCAATATAATTTTTAGTTTTGTCTAAACTAGTTCTTAATAGTAATTTTACATGAACTTTCTCGATAAATAAAATAAACGCTTCGATCAATTTAGGGATATCAACAAATTTGAACAAGAAGTGTCAGTGCTCATCACCAAATTTTAGACATGCACTACTTATAATGTATGCTGTATATTGTTGATTGCAGTGGAGGTTGGGCGCTGAGCCCAGTCGGAATGGAAACCAATACAGCGTTATAAGGATAGCATTAAAAATTGTATATAAAAAGAAAGGAGTGAGACGATGATTTCAACATTATTACTATTAATTTCGATTTTTTTACTATTATATATAACGGAAAAAAGACGTTTTCTCAATGCAGTAGTTCTTGGCCTTTTAGGAGTGTATATTTTAAGTACAATAATTAGTCATCCTATACTTCTCCCGAATGAGCAGGGGATTGTGTCGAAGATGGGTATAGTTATTATACTAGGAAGTTTCCCGAGTATGATGTTTATTTTATCGATCGCTACGTTTTTTAATAGTAAAGTTTTACTTGAAAAAGAAGGCCGTAAAGTCCGTAATCTATTGTTAGCTGTTTTTGGCTTGAGCTTTTTTATTATGATGATTTGGTATGTATTTGTAATTTTTATGAATATCGAACATGAAATTTGGCACATTCTTTTCTTCTATGCGTTTTTGGTTTTTGGCTATACAATGTTTTTATATACAAGCATAATGGCCTACGCGACTCTATATCATTTTACGCCGATCCTGTATGAGCCTAACTATATTATTGCGCTAGGATCAGGACTAATTGGAGATAAAGTGCCACCACTTTTAGCTAGCCGTTTAGATGAGGCAGTAAAGCAATTTCAAAAATATGGAGAACGACCTACCATTATCGTCTCAGGTGGGCAGGGGCATGATGAAAAAGTATCAGAAGCATATGCCATGAAAAAATATATAGTTGACGAACATCAAATACCAGCTAAAAAAGTATTAATGGAAGATCAATCTACAAATACTGAACAAAATATGGCATTCTCTAAAAAAATTATGGATAAGCATGCTCAAGGAAAGAAATATCGATCCATATTCGTAACGAATAATTTTCATGTTTTTCGTGCAAGTATTTATGCAAAAAAGGCGAAGCTTGATGCACAAGGTGTTGGTTCGAAGACTGCCTTTTATTATGTACCTAATGCATTTACTCGCGAATTTATCGGATTATTAGAAATGTATAAATGGATGAATGTCACTGTATTTTTGTTTATTACATTGTTCATTGGATTAATCTTGAGAGCATATGTGTAACCAATTTAGAACTGTCTTCCATATAATAGTGGCAAGATAGCGTGCAAGGGGGGAAATGAATGTATGGGCAATTTTTAGCAAAAAAAAATAAAGAGCGAATTGTATCTCTGCAAAAGCTCACGCAAACACAAGATACATGGTTTGCGCAAAACATAAATTTAATAACAGTCGAACAAGTACAATTAGCAACCTTGCACAAAATACTATATCAAGTTGTGCAAGGACTGTTGAAAAAGAATCAACAACGACACTTACAAATTATACATCCAGAACAGACGAAGTCAGTACAGGAGAATGTGCTAACGCTTTTAGCTGAATATGATGATTTACTGCGTGATGCAATTCCACTCCCTATCTATATTTTTATTTGGCAAATTTCTTCACTGGAGAGGTTATCCAATTGCAACGAAGTTGTAGATGATGTACTTGATATATTGGAATGGTATTTTATTCACCAAAATGAACAGGTTGAGGCGTTTGAAGAAGAAGATCTAGATCATGAGGAAATCATTGACTTATACAAAGATGCCATTGAGGAACAGGATGCTGATGCACAATTTCAGCTTGGAGAATATTATAGTGCAGTTGACGGCGAATATTTCCGACCAGAAAAGTCAATAAAGTGGTTTGAGTTAGCAGCGTCACAAGGAAATGCCGATGCACAGTATGCACTTGGTAATTTTTATTTTGAAGGTCTAGGTGTTCAAGAAGACTATAATAGAGCTTTTATATTGTATGAGGCTGCAGCAAATCAAGGGCATCCAGATGCTGCGAATAATTTAGCAGATATGTATTTTAACGGTGAGGGAGTACCAGAAAATTTGGTACTTGCGAAGAAGTGGTTCGACTTCGCTGCACAACAAGGTGTGGCAGAGGCTATGTTTACCCTCGGAATTATTTACGAGCAGGGATTAGGAATCGACAAAAATGAGGAGCAAGCATGTAGCTACTATAGAGGATCTGCTGAAGCAGGCTATGTTGAAGCGCAATACAGGCTTGGAGGAATCTATTTAGAGGGACGGTTAGGGCAAACGAAAGATGTGAACCGTGGATTATATTGGTATGAAAAAGCTGCAGAGCAATATCATGTAGATACCTTTTATGATTTAGGCTTCATTTGGAGCCAGGGGTTAACAGGTATACGCAATATTGAAAAGGGTATTCATTGGTTTAAACAGGCTGCTCTTCAAGGCGATTCGGAAGCTAAATTACAATTAGGGCACATTTACAATAAAGGAGAAGGAATAGCTAGAAATATTAAAGAGGCTATAAAGTGGTATGGACTTGCAGCAGAAGCAGGAAGTGAGGAGGCTGCAATTATACTGCAAGAATTGAAAGGAATGTAAGTATTTTTTATTAAAAAATAATAGGTATTTAGATTTGATTATCGATATTTTGTATACAGGTCTTAGGTTCTTATTCAAGGGTGTTTTGTAGGTGTATATCACTACAAATGACTGATTGTAAAAATATTAAATCAACAAATCGGTAATTATTTCAAACTAAAACAAGGAAAAAATAAGGATAAAAAAATAGAGATGATGTAAATTGGCTACCCAAAAGTATTGTGGTAGCTTTTTTACTGCTTTAGATAATAGGTTAGATAACAGGGACTTTTTATATAATTTAAGGAAAAAAATGTATACCCGAAAATTGACAGCTATTTATAAAATGTATAATGTATATGAGTGATTTTGAAAGAGTAGTTAGAAGCAATAGCTAGTAAAAAGATTGCGATTTTTAGCTGATTGTAGCCCGTAGCAGGAATCAGCGTCATAAGTAATGTGATGGCTTATCACTAAAAGTTGGGGATGAAATCTTCCTAATCTTTTATATTTTTGGTAGACGAAATTAAATTTTTCTCAGCTTTTCAAAAGTACACAGCATGAAAGAGGGTAAATGTGTGATCTTTCAAAAACAGAGAAAGACAACGGCGTTAGATTTAAAGCAATACATTGTAAAAATGGATTTAGCGAATTGCCATTCAATAAAAAAGCAAATTGATTTGCTCAAATTGACAAAGAGGGATTTACAATATTTAAAAGCCTTTCAACCTTTTGTAGAAGGCAGTATTGATAATATTGTTAATCGATTTTATGAAATGATTGGAACTGAACGTAGTTTAGTAGATATTATTAATAAACATAGTTCCGTGGAGAAGCTGAAAATTACATTACGACGTCATATTATTGAAATGTTTAATGGTACGATTGATGATGAATTTTATCAAAGACGAATAAAAATTGCTAAAGTGCATGTCCATATTGGGCTAAAAACACAATGGTATATTTGCGCATTCCAAGATTTAACAGCATCATTTATTGACTTGGTTGAAGAACATGTTAATCATCCAATGGATCAGCTTAATACAATTCGAGCAATCTCAAAAATTTCTAATTTTGAGCAACAATTGGTTTTAGAGGCGTTTGAGCATACAATTGAGCAAATTCATGAAAAAATGGAACGTAGAAAAGAAGCGATAGAGCAAGAAATCGTAGAGTCTTCGGAAGGTCTTGCCACAATATCTCAGGAAACGAACAATTCATTTCATCGCTTAAGTGGACAATCAGAGGAAATTAAGCAACTAGCGAAAAAATCACTTCAAGTGTCGACTATGGCTGAGAGTCAGGCATTAGAAGGTCGTGAACGATTAAAGAGTCAATCGCAAAATATGAATACTATTATTTGCTCGCTTGATGATATAGCAGAAAATATTGCACAGTTGACAGATATGTCAAAGGAAATGGAATCGATTATGAATGTTGTAACAAATATTGCTAATCAAACAAACTTGTTGGCTTTAAATGCGGCAATAGAAGCGGCTCGTGCTGGAGAAGCGGGTAAAGGCTTTAGTGTTGTTGCAGATGAAGTGAGAAAACTATCGAATCAAACAAAGGAATCTGTCACATCGGTAGCAACGTTACTACATAGAACGAATGAGCGGACAGATAAACTTGTTCAGTCGCTTAGTAATATTCAAGAAGAGGTAGCGTCTGGTGAGGGAAATATGGTTCAAACGGAAGGGCAATTTACTAACATATTAGAAGCTATGACCGAGGCGAAAGACCAAAATGGTCGGATGGAAAAAGAAGTACAAGCAATAGTAGACGTACTAAGTGAATTAGGTATTGCCTTTAACGAAGTGAAAAACTCAGCTGGAAAACTAGCTAGCTTTGCACAAAATTTAAATTAATGAAGAGAAAAGCAAAAGGCAAAGAAAATTGTTGTTTCCTATTAAGGCGCTACACACTTTAAGGCACAAATAACACTATATTAATTGTTTATATATAATTTCCGTTATGGAGATAAAAGCCTCTAGCGAATATATGCTATTTGAATATAAAAAAATGGAGCTGTCCAATGTGCTGGATAGCTCCATTTTTGCTAAATTTGTAAAGGGTTTAACGTAATTTTTGATAAAAAAAGTTTATACTAAATAAAGAACTAAAAATAGGGGCGGTTAATATGAAAACAGTTGTTGTATTAGGTGGCGGAATTACGGGATTGTGTACGATGCATTATTTACAACGCCAAGTTCAGGAGAAAAACTTAGATGTAAAACTTGTACTTGTTGAAAAAAATACATACCTTGGTGGCAAGCTTCACTCTGCATATGAACAAGGCTTCATCATGGAAACTGGAGCAGATTCTATTGTAGCGCGTCATAAAGGTGTCATGGAGTTAGTAGAGGAACTAAACTTTGAACAAAATCTTGTGTACAACGAAACAGGTATTTCGTATATTTACACAAATAATGAGCTACATGCTATCCCAGCAGACTCAACGTTCGGTATTCCTATGAGCCTACAATCTCTCGAGGAAAGCACGCTTGTATCTGAGGAAGGTAAAAAAGAAGCGTTAAAGGATTTAACAATGCCGAATGAAAGGTTTACAAAAGAAAGCTCGATTGGGGAATTTTTAACGTATTATTTAGGTGAGGAGCTTGTTCAAAACCAAATAGCGCCGGTACTTGCAGGTGTATATTCTGGAGATTTAAATCAACTTTCAATTGCTTCGACTTTACCGTATTTAATCGATTACAAAAACGATTACGGTAGTATTATTAAAGGTTTTGATGCAAACAGGAAACAATTTGTGAAAGCCTCCAACAAAAAATTTATTTCATTTAAAAATGGTTTATCGTCACTAATTGATCGACTTGAAGAAACATTAACGGATGTAGAAATTATAAAAGGGATTGCCACTACTAGTGTTAAAAAGCAGGAGAATCTATACTCTGTTACGTTAGCAAACGGTAAAATGATTGAAGCAAATCATGTTGTATTGGCACTGCCAAATGAAGCGGTACAAAGCTTATTACAGGATGAATCGTTGAACGGCTATTTTAAACAATTTAATACTGCATCCGCCATTACGATTTATTTAGGATTTGATGTTCCCGATAATAGATTGCCAGCAGATGGAACAGGCTATATTGTGTCACATAATTCGGATGTTATTTGTAATGCAGCAACGTGGACAAGCCGCAAGTGGAAACATACCTCTGCAGAAGGGAAATTACTTGTACGACTTTTTTATAAGAGCATTAACCCTGAGTATGAGAGATTGCGTATGATGACAGATGAAGAGTTAGCAGCAGTTGCTCTTGAGGATGTAAGAAAAAGCTTGGGGATTGAGGAAAAACCAACTGTTGTTGACGTGACAAAATGGATCGACCAGATGCCGAAGTACGACTTGGCACATCGTGAAGCGTTGCAAGGTCTCTTACAAGAGCTCGAGAAAAACTATCCAAATTTATCAATAGCGGGATGCTCATATTTTGGAGTAGGCATAGGTGCATGTATTCAAAACGGTAAAAAAATTGGTGAAGAACTTGTAGAAAAACTATCGTAATTGTTTGATATAAATCAAAATATTATAAATTTCGTAAAAATTATCCTTTGTTCAGTGAAATAGTCTTGACTCAATCGTTCGTAAACGATATGATTCTTTTAATTATTTAAAAAATTCATACTAAATTCTTATCAAGAGAAGCAGAGGGACTGGCCCTATGAAGCTTCAGCAACCAACTTAATGTCAGGTGCTAAATCCAGAAGACCGTGTGTCGAAGATGAGAAGGAAAACAATTACGAAATGACGTAAAAGCCTTCTTTTTTTATGAAAGAAGGCTTTTTTTTATTTTAAAGATTAGGGAAGAGAGGTTAGTTTTATGGAATTGCTTGAAAGGTTAAAAACGCAAGTTCTAACAGCAGATGGTGCAATTGGTACAGTTTTATACGGCTACGGCTTGGAGTACTGTCATGAGGAAATGAATGTACAGAGACCTGAATTAATTGAAAAGATTCATAGAGAATATATTGCAGCTGGTGCTGATATTATTCAGACGAATACTTACGGAGCTAATGCCATAAAATTAGCCCGCTATGGGTTAGAATCTCGTGTACAGCAGTTTAATGAAGCTGCTATAACGATTGCAAAACGAGCAGCGGCAGATGGTGGACAATTTGTTTTAGGTACAATTGGAGGAATCCGTGGTATTCGTAAAAGTGACGCAACGTTAGAAGAAATTTTAGCAACCGTTGATGAGCAGGCAACAGTTTTACTGGCAGGAAATCCAGATGGTCTTTTACTTGAAACTTATTATGACTTTGAAGAGCTAACGGCGACTTTAACAATGCTGCGAGCTAAAACGAAATTACCGATTATCGCTCAAGTTTCTATGCACGAACCCGGAATTTTGCAAAATGGAATGAGCTTAAATAACGCCTTATATAAACTTGAAGCGTTAGGTGCAGATATCGTAGGAGTTAACTGTCGCTTAGGCCCTCACCATACTATACAAGCATTTGAAGGAGTAGAGCTTCCTGAGAAGGCATTTATGTCAGCGTATCCGAACGCCTCTCTTCTTGATTTGGAGGATGGGCGTGTCGTTTATGAGTCGGAGGCAGATTATTTTGGTCGAGCAGCTGTAGCGCTTCGTGATCAGGGGGTACGTTTAATTGGTGGCTGTTGTGGAACGACACCAAAGCATATTGCTGCAGTGAAAAAGTACTTAGAGGAGCTATCCCCGGTCGAGGAAAAGTATGCAAAACCAGAAAAAGTAGAGGTTGTCCGTGAGGCAGAGCCAGCAAATTATGAGCCATTACATGAAAAAGTAAAACGTGAACGCTCGGTTATTGTGGAGTTAGATACGCCAAGACATTTAGAAATTGAAGGCTTTATTGAAGGTGCAAAAAAAATATATGAGGCGGGCGCAGATGTAGTCATGATGGCCGATAACTCTCTTGCTTCTCCAAGGATTAGTAATGTCGCAATGGGTGCCTTACTGAAAGAAACACACGGGGTACGCCCGTTAACCCATATAACATGCCGAGATCGTAATTTAATTGGTCTTCAATCACATTTAATGGGATTAAATGCACTAGGGATTCATGATATTTTAGCAGTTACTGGAGATCCGACAAAGGTAGGCGATTTCCCAGGAGCAACTAGCGTTTATGACGTATCTTCAATGGAGCTGATCCAATTAATAAAACAATTAAATGAAGGTGTATCGTTCTCAGGGAAACCGCTTCGTAAAAAGGCAAATTTCTCTGTAGCGGCTGCATTTAATCCTAATGTACGTGTACTAGATCGCGCTGTCTCTCGATTAGAAAAGAAAATTGAACATGGGGCAGATTATTTTATTTCACAGCCTGTTTATACAAAGGAAAAAATCGTGGGAATTTACGAGGCGACAAAGCATTTAGAAACACCAATTTATATAGGCATTATGCCAGTAACGAGCTATAAAAGTGCGGAGTTCTTACATCATGAAGTGCCAGGCATCAAACTATCTGATGATGCATTAGCACGTATGAGGGCTTGTGGCGATGATAAGGAACGCGCAACACTAGAAGGAATTGCAATTGCTAAAGAATTAGTAGAAGTAGCAGCGGAATATTTCAATGGTATTTACCTCATCACACCATTTTTACGCTATGATATGACGCTAGAATTAATGAAATTTATTGAGCAATTGGATGAACAGAAAAAAGGGGTAAGTATAAATGGCTAAGCACATGATTGAAGAGCAACTAGAGAAACGAATATTAATTCTTGATGGCGCAATGGGAACAATGCTACAAAATGAAAATTTATCAGCAGAGGATTTTGGCGGCGAGGAATATGATGGCTGTAATGAAAATCTCGTGCTAACTAGACCAGATGTGCTTGAAAAAATTCATGGAAAATATTTAGAGGCTGGAGCAGATATTATTTGTACAAATACATTTGGAAGTACTCCACTTGTATTAAATGAATATGATCTTGGTGCGAAAGCGGAAGAGATTAATAAACGCGCTGTAGAAATTGCACGCAAAGTAGTGGATGAGTTTTCAACATCCGACTGGCCACGTTTTGTAGCGGGGGCTATGGGACCAACTACAAAAACCTTATCGGTTACAGGTGGTATTACATTTGATGAGTTAGAGGAAAACTTCTATGTTCAGGCAAAGGCATTAATCGAAGCCGGGGCGGACGTTCTGTTGCTAGAAACTAGTCAGGATATGCTAAATGTTAAGGCAGGAACATTGGGGGTATCTCGTGCCTTTGAAGCAACGGGAAAAGAGCTACCTGTGATGATATCGGGAACAATTGAACCGATGGGAACGACACTGGCTGGTCAAACAATTGATGCTTTTTACATTTCCATCGAGCATATTAAACCATTATCAGTTGGTTTAAACTGTGCGACTGGACCAGAGTTTATGACTGATCATATTCGTTCATTAGCAGAGCTTTCAACAGGCTATATTAGCTGTTACCCGAATGCGGGCTTACCAGATGAGGAAGGCTGCTATCATGAGTCACCTGATTCATTGTCACAAAAGCTAAAAGGCTTTGCAGAAAAGGGCTGGCTAAATATTGTCGGAGGTTGCTGCGGTACAACGCCAGCACATATTGCGGCTATCCGAGAGGTGCTAAAGGACGAAAAGCCTCGCCAATTACCAGATGCAACCCATGGTCATGTAGTATCAGGGATAGAGCCATTGGTGTATGACGACTCTATGCGTCCATTATTTATTGGAGAACGGACAAATGTCATCGGCTCTCGTAAGTTTAAAAATTTAATTATTGATGGGAAGTTTGAGGAAGCGGCAGAAATCGCGCGTGCTCAGGTGAAAAATGGAGCACATGTTATCGATATTTGTTTAGCAAATCCTGACCGCGATGAACTAGCGGATATTCGTGGCTTTATGCAGGAGGTTGTAAAAAAAGTAAAAGTACCTCTTGTGATTGACTCGACAGATGAAAAAGTAATTGAGGAAG
Organism: Lysinibacillus sp. NPDC096212; assembly: GCF_044763105.1. Lineage (NCBI taxonomy): Bacteria > Bacillati > Bacillota > Bacilli > Caryophanales > Bacillaceae > Lysinibacillus > Lysinibacillus sp. NPDC096212. Next base: position 11,562 of record NZ_JBIWFQ010000038.1, read on the forward strand.
CACTTAAGTTTTCTCAAGGGAAAGCTATCATTAATTCTATTAACTTAGAGGATGGTGAGGAGCGTTTTGACGCAGTTTTACCGCTAGTGAAAAAATATGGGGCCTCTTTAGTAGTGGGGACAATTGATGAGCAAGGCATGGCGGTTGATCGACATCGCAAGCTAGAGATTGCTGAACGTTCCTATAAATTGTTAACAGAAAAATGGGGTATTGCTCCTGAAGATATTATTTTTGACCCATTAATGTTCCCAGTAGGTACAGGAGATGAGCAGTATATTGGCTCGGCGCTTGAAACAGTAGAAGGAATTCGCCTTATTAAGGAGAAAATGCCACGTACATTAACGGTGCTTGGTGTAAGTAATATTTCATTCGGATTACCACCAGTAGGTCGTGAAGTATTGAATGCCGTGTATTTATATCACTGTACACAGGCTGGTTTAGATTATGCAATTGTGAATACGGAGAAGCTAGAACGTTATGCATCTATTCCTGAGGCAGAGATTAAGCTAGCAAATGATTTACTCTTTCATACAAATGATGAGACATTAGCCGTCTTCACGGATTTCTATCGCGATAAAAAGAAGGAAAAAACAGAGGAAGATATCCCTAAAACAGTAGAAGGTCGCTTAGCTTACTATATTTTAGAAGGTACAAAGGAAGGGCTTATTGAGGATTTAGAGGCTGCTCGTGAAATTTTCGAAACGCCGCTTGCTATTATTAATGGACCTTTAATGGATGGAATGGCAGAGGTTGGCCGCTTATTTAACGATAATCAGCTCATCGTAGCAGAGGTATTACAATCAGCAGGGGTTATGAAAGCAGCAGTAGCACATTTAGAGCAATTTATGGAGAAAGATGAAGAGAGTGCTGGCAAGGGGAAGATGGTTCTTGCAACTGTAAAAGGCGATGTGCATGATATTGGGAAAAACCTTGTCGATATTATTTTAAGTAATAATGGCTTTAAGGTCATTGATCTGGGTATCAAAGTAACACCTTCCCAATTAATAGAAGCGATTCGCAAGGAGAAGCCAGATTTCATCGGGCTTTCAGGCTTACTTGTAAAATCAGCACAGCAAATGGTTATTACAGCTCAGGATTTTAAAGAAGCGGGAATTGACGTACCTATTTTAGTAGGGGGAGCGGCATTATCCCGTCGCTTTACTGAAACAAAAATTGCTGGCGAATATAATGGACCTGTCATTTATTCAAAGGATGCGATGCAAGGATTAGAGCAGGCAAATCGGCTAATGGGGACAGATACACGTGCAGATTTCTTAGCTGAAATTAAGGAATCTCGTGAAAAACGCTTAGAGGCAGACGAAAAAAGAGCGGCTCGCCCTACAAAAGAAGTAACAGTAAAGCCTGTACGTACAATAAAGGAATCGTCTGTCTTTCTACCAGCAGATGTGCGACGCCATGTAAAGAGAGGATATGCTGTTTCGCATTTATATCCATATGTTAATATGCGGACATTACTAGGACATCACCTAGGCTTAAAAGGTCAAGTGCAGCAATTACTTGATGCTGGCGATGCAAGAGCAACGGAGTTAAAAGAGTTAGTCGACGATTATTTACAAAGGGACCTATTGAAACCATCAGGTATGTATCAGTTTTTCCCTGCACAAGCCGATGGGGATGATGTAGTCGTTTATGATCCAGCAGATAGCAAAACAGAAATTGAACGATTTACCTTCCCACGTCAACAAGTTGAACCGTTTTTATGTCTTGCAGATTTCCTGAAAACAGTTGAAAGCGGTGAAATGGACTATATTGCCTTAATGGTGGTAACAGCTGGCCAAGGGGTTATGACGAAGGCTCGTCAGCTAAAAGAGGAAGGGAAATTCCTTGAAAGTCATGCATTACAATCTACAGCCCTTGAGCTTGCGGAAGGCTTTGCAGAGCGTATGCACCAAGAAATTCGTGATCAATGGGGCTTCCCAGATGCAACAGATTTTACAATGCGTGATCGTTTCGCGGCAAAATATCAAGGACAGCGCTTCTCATTCGGCTATCCAGCATGTCCGAACTTGGAGGATCAAGAGAAATTGTTTGGCTTATTAAAACCAGAGGACATTGGTGTTCACTTAACGGAAGGCTTTATGATGGAGCCGGAAGCTTCTGTTTCAGCAATTGTCTTTGCACATCCAGATGCTCGATATTTTAATGTGTAATGCTAGAAAAAAGTGGTATAACTTTATGTAATGAGGTTAAAGCCTCGGCATAATTGAAGTAGGACGTGAGCATGATGATTCGATTGATGGAAGAGAAAGATTTACCTGGTGTTTTAGATATTTACAATGACATTATTTTAACGAGCAAAGCCGTTTATCGATATGAAACACAATCGTTAGAAGAAAAAAGACAATGGTTCACGGAGCAGCAAACATTCGGAAATCCACTGCTAGTGTTTGATGTAAATGGCACAGTAGCCGGCTTTGCAACATATAGTCAGTTCCGTCCATATCCAGGTTATAAGCACACAATGGAGCACTCTGTATATGTGCATAAGGATCATTACCAAAAGGGGATAGCGTCACAATTAATGCAAGAGCTAATTCGAACTGCCAAAGAGCAAGGTGTGAAAACACTCGTAGCGGGCATTGATGGTGAAAACATCGGAAGCATTAAAATACATGAAAAACTAGGCTTTGAATACGCGGGTACAATAAAGAATGCAGGCTATAAATTTGGACAGTGGCTAGATCTTGTATTTTATCAGCTACAGTTAACCGGACCAAAAGTATAGAAGGGTATGACATGTCATATTCTTTCATATTGAGGGCAAACTCTAGTTTATTTGCATAAAGCTGAATAATAATTGACCCCGACATTCAGCATTTTGAGAGGAGTATCGTATTTTAATAAATAGTTTTATTCTTTTGGATTAGCTTGTCTACTTATGTTAATGATGAGGAGTTGTTGATTTTTCACGGAGAGTGGCGACTCCTGCGGGATTAGCTTGCGCTGAAAGCCCCGCAGGAACGAAGTGACGAGGAGATTGAAGCCAAGCCCGCGGAAAGCGCCAACTCGGAGTGAAAATCAACCTTAGTTTATTGATACAAATTATTTAATGTTTATTCTTTTGACGAAAAGATAAAGGGTATGACAAATGTCATATCCTTTTTATGATGTTTGCTTCTGTTGCATGATTATACTCTTGTTTTATGATGAGGTCATAAGAAAAAATGAAACGAGGGAGTAAAAACAATGGCAACAGATCGAGAAAAAACAAAAAAACTGCGCCAGGACGTAGCGCCATTTGCGAAGTCTGACACAGCTAAAAGTATCTTTCAAATGGTAAATACAATTGTACCTTTAATCGCCCTATGGGTAGCTGGTTATATGTTAGTAGATGTTTCACCATGGTTGACAGCTGGCTTAAGTGTAATTTCTGCTGCATTTGTCGTACGAACTTTTATTATTTTCCATGATTGTACACACGGTTCATTTTTCAAAAGTAAAAAAGCAAACGACTGGGTTGGTTTTGTAACTGGGGTGTTAACATCATTCCCATATGAAAAATGGAAACGTGAGCATACAATTCACCACGCAACTAGCTCGAACTTAGATAAGCGTGGTATCGGTGATATTGATATGATGACAGTGGAAGAATTTTTACAAGCATCTAAAGGGCAACGTGTATGGTATCGTTTTTACCGTAATCCATTCGTAATGTTTGGCTTAGGTCCGCTATTTATGGTGTTAATTTTAAACCGTCGTAATCGAAATGACGCTAAACAGAAAGAACGTTTTAACACTTATCTAACAAATGTAGTCATCACGGGAATCTGTGTTGCCTTAATTTACTTTATGGGGTGGCAAGCATTTTTATTAGTGCATGTAGTAACATTGTTTGTTGCTGCTTCTCTTGGCATTTGGTTATTTTTTATCCAACATACGTATGAAGATTCTTATTTTGAGCATGACTCAGAGTGGGATTATGTAAAGGCCGCTGTTGAAGGTAGCTCGTATTATAAATTACCAAAGCTATTACAATGGGTTACAGGCAATATTGGCTTCCACCATGTACATCATTTAGCACCACGTGTACCGAACTATAATCTTGAAAAGGCGCATAATGACATACCGCCATTACACACTGCAACGACTATTACGTTACGTACAAGCCTAGAATCATTACGCTATAAGTTATACGATGAAGATCAAGGCAAGTTTGTAACCTTTAAAGAAGTTAATGAAATAATCAAACGAAAAGCAAGAAGCAGTATTGCTGCTTAGTAGAATTTTTTCAGCCATCTCTTCGAAGGGATGGCTGTTTTACGTAAATAAAACATATATTGAGGATGAAGCAATTACTGTGCTCATTATCAAAAGTTGTGGATTACATTTTTAATACGTAGCTTGTATATCAGTTGATTGGAGTGGAGGCTTGGCGACTCCTTGGGGATTAGCGGATAGAGGAACGAAGGCTAAAACCATCACGTCCTGTGATAACGCCTTCGTGACCAACCTCGTGTTGGCCCGAGACCCTGGAGCGAGCAACGCGAGTGAAGCGGCTCATCGGACGCCCCCAGGAAAGCGCCTAGCCGGAACGGAAATCCAACATCACGTTATGATAATGAGCCCATTACTACGGGGAATGTTATTATGTGGATAATGCATTAATAACCATGTGCAAGGCATAAAATTAATTTTCTTGTTATAATAAGGGAAAAGTAGGAAAGAGCGTGAGATTATAATGAGGAAATGGCACAGTATTATTCCGAATAGTCCAATGCTCAGTATATATTTATGGATTATTTTCTGTTTCCTACCGTTTTTCTTCATTTTTAGAAAATCATCGTATATAGAAATATCAGTAGGTATTACATTTTTAATGCTATATTTTATTTTCTATCGGTTTTCCATGAATTCGAAAAACGGTCTTGTTTACATGTGGATTAGCTTTGAAATGGTCATTAATATCGTTATGACCATATTATATGGCTATGTGTATTTATCGATTTTCACAGCTTTCTTCATTGGAAATATTCGTAAACCTGTTGGCTTCTATATTATGTATGGACTACATATTGGCTTTACGGTTATCTCTACGGGTGTTGGCTTTTTCGTTGAGCTACACTTGTTTTTATCACAACTACCATTTGTTGTTTTAACGATTCTAGCGATTGTGCTACTTCCACTAACGATTTATGCAAAAAATAAACGCGAAAATTTAGAGGGGCAGCTTGAGACTGCTAATGAACGAATAGCTGAGTTAATTGTTTTTGAGGAACGCCAACGTATTGCACGGGATTTACATGATACTCTCGGCCAAAAGTTATCGATGATAGGCTTAAAAAGCGACTTAGCTTCAAGATTAATTGAACGTGATCCACAACAAGCTCTAACAGAGATTAAGGATATTCGTCAAACGGCAAGTATCGCATTAAAAGAGGTACGTGAATTAGTATCGGATATGCGAACAGCTAGGTTTGAGGACGAGCTTATGCGTATTTCTCAAATATTAAAGGCTGCTGAAATGGAGTTTGTATTTGAAGGTGATAAAGATACTTTACAAGTTCCGCCACTTGTGGAGAATGTATTATCCATGTGCTTAAAAGAGGCAGTTAATAATGTTGTTAAGCATAGTGGTGCTACAAAATGTGAAATTGCTTTCCATCAAAATTTTAAGGAAGTATATTTAGTTGTTCGTGATAATGGGCAAGGAATCACCAAAAAGCAAGCTTGGAAAACGGGTAACGGTTTAAAGGGAATGCGAGAACGGTTAGAGTTTATAAACGGTTCTTTTAAAATCGAGAGTGAAGTAGGCACTACATTAACAGTGTCGATTCCAGTGGCGATTACGCATCAGAAGGTCAAAGGAAATCTGAAGAACATATAGAAAAGAGGATTGCGACATGATACGAATTGTAATTGCTGAAGATCAGGGTATGCTACTAGGCGCACTGCGTTCATTACTTAGTATGGAGGATGATATGGAGGTCGTTGGATTAGCAAAAAATGGTGAAGAAGCATTGGCGCTTGTTGAAGAGCATCAGCCTGATATTTGTATTATGGATATTGAAATGCCTGTGAAAACAGGATTGGATGCTGCCGAGGAACTGCATTGCACAGGTTCTGATTGTAAAGTGATTATATTAACGACATTTGCAAGGCCGGGTTATTTTGAACGTGCAAGAAAATCTAGCGTTCGTGGCTATTTACTAAAGGATAGTCCGATAGAAGAATTGGTCAGTGCCATTCGTACAATTATGGACGGCAAAAGAATATATGCGCCTGAACTCGTTGATTTTGTCTATGAGGATGATAGTGAAAATCCTTTAACTGACCGAGAGAGCCAAGTACTGACACTTGTTGCAGAAGGAAAGACGACAAAAGAAATTGCTGCAGAATTATTTTTATCGGCAGGGACTGTCCGCAACTACATTTCCACTATTTTAGAAAAATTAAATGTTGGGAATCGTATAGAAGCCATTGCACGCTTTAAAGAAAAAGGATGGAATAAATAAATAGCTTAAGAACCTATCATGAATATCCTTATACCTAAGAAAGTGTTTGGAATAAAAATAGACAAAAGGCATTGAATTATTTAAATTCAGTGCCTTTTGTCATTTAAAAAATATATTAGCATATTGTATATTTAGACTACTAATGATAAAATTTAGAAAACAGTAATCATTTTAATGGGAAGGATGGAAATAATTATGAACAAAATTATGAAAGTAACTTCAACAGCATTATTAGCAACAACATTTGTCGTTACTAGCGCATATCCTTCAGCCGTTTTTGCTGCAAGCAACGATATGGTTGATCCAGTAGTTGAGACAGAGACATCTATCCCATTACAAAGTAATATGGATCTAGCTGTTCAGGCGGCATTAGTCGGTCCTGAAATTAAAAAATTAAATGTACTAGGTCATGAATTTAATGTAAAACCAGCTTCTATTTCGAAAAAGAATGATCTAACAGTTGTAAATGGGCAAATATCCCATCACTTAAGCTGGCGTCCGGATGATCAATTGTACTACCGTATTGATATAGAAAATGGAGAAGTAAAGCAAGTAGAGATTAAAATTGACCGTGGAGGTTGGACAAGTTTATCTGCTCCATTTCTTGCTACATTAGCAGAGAAGAATGATATCCCGGTTACGCTTGAAATGATACAAGAACTTGGGCAAAAATTAGGTAGTTTTATTGATGGTAAATGGGAATATGCAGCAGAAGCAATTGTTTCAACTATTGCTTTACATGTTGAATAATATAAAACTTTAATCAGTGGGGGGCTTTTTTCATCCCCACTGATTATTTTTATGACACGCAGAGTTTGAAAATCCACAACTAAAGCCAGAAGCATATTTAATTAAGCTTCTGGCTTCTTTATGTGACCTTATTTTTTGCGTTTTGTTAAACGTCCAAGAACGAATGCACCTGCTGCTACAGCAAGGACTGTGTTCGTTTTTTTCGTAAATACTTGTTTAGTAACAAGATTAAGATTTTGAGGACGCTCCGCTAAACGGCGCATAAAGTAGCCATACCAATCTTCGCCGAATGGTACATATACACAGAAGTTATAGCCTTCTTTTGCAAGCTCTTTTTGCATATCTGTACGGAAGCCGTAAAGCATTTGGAATTCGAATTTATCAAGTGGAATATTATTGTCAGCTACAAAACGTTTTACGTGCGCAATAACATTATGGTCATGTGTTGCGATAGACGTAAACTTACCATGTAGTAAATGATATTCGATTAACTCGATGAAATTTAAATCAATATCTAATTTATCTTGGAAAGCAACCTCTGCAGGCTCTTTATAAGCACCTTTTACGATACGAAGGCGATAGTCGTTGAATTTTTCGATATCGTCCTTAGCACGGTAAAAGTAAGATTGGATAACAGTACCTACATTATTAAATGTTTTGGATAGCTCTTGGACCATATCAAAGGATGTTTGTAAACGACCATAGTCTTCCATGTCAAAGTTAACGAATATATCATATGCTGCTGCTTTTTCTACAATCTCATATAAATTATCGTAGCAAAAATCAACATCAATATCTAAACCTAATTGAGATGGCTTTAACGAAATATGTGCATCAACGCCGTTTTCATGAATAGCCTCAATAACAGCAAGGATTTGCTCTTTAGCTTTTGTTGCTTCTTCTTCAGTTGAAACAAATTCCCCTAAATTATCTACTGTGCAAGAGATTTTATGTGCGTTAAGCTCTTTGATGCTCGCAATCGTTTCTTCAATATTTGTACCAGCTACTACACTTTGTGCTCCTAATTTTAGTCCGTATTTTTTTGCAGCACTATTTAATAGTTGGTTTTCAGATAAATGGATGAAAAAATCGCGTAATAACATGGTCATTCTCCTCACTGCATTTCTTTTTTTTCTATATTATAGCACAATTTAGAAAATAAATATTGTTTTTACTATAACAATTATTTCACTTCAAGTAGTTGCATGCGCTCATTAAAAAGTGCAGGATAGCTTAAAAAACCTATCATAATGCTTGATAATGTCGCTGCTGTTAGCAGGGCGAAAATGATTAATAGTTGGAATTGCACCGCTTGAATAGGATCTGCTCCGCCGATTATTTGGCCACTCATCATACCTGGTAATTGAACAAGACCAATTGTTTTTTGGCTTTCTATTGTAGGAATCATACTGGCCTTTATCGCATTCATTAGCTGTCGATGAATAGCCTGTTTTGGTGTGCCGCCAAGCGATAACATTAACTCAATTTCGTTCTGATGACTTGCAATTTCCGATGTAAAACGGTTTAAAAATAGAACCGATAATACCATTGAATTACCGATCATCATGCCGCTAATTGGAATAATATACTGTGCTGTTGCAGGTACAATATCAAAACCAAGCAATACTCCTTGCGTAACAAATTCTACTACAATAAGAGTTAGCGCTATTTTCCATGTAATACCTTTAATACCTTTCCCTTTTTTACGAGCATTTAGTGTTGCTACTATAACCATTAAAGAAACCATAAGGAAAATATAAATATAGCTTTGAGCATCAAAGACAAATTTTAAAATGTAACCGACAGCAAGTAGTTGAATAATAGAACGAATAGTAGCGATGAGTGTATCTTTTTCAAGTCCTAGCTTTAAAGTTTTTGACAATAGAAGAGGAATTAAAACAAAAATTAACGTTAAGGAAAGAGAAGTATACGTCATACATTCACCCCCTGTACAAATTCAGCGACACGTGGATTTTTAGGTGCGTTAAGTAAGGAGCTTTTTCCTGTTTCAATTAGTTCTCCGTCCATCATGACCCAAGTATAGTGTCCGATTGTCAGCGCTTGCTGTAAATTATGAGTGATCCAAATGATTGTGACGTTAAACTTTTTATTAATTGTAGTAATAAGTGTCTCAATTTCCTTCACGGATTGACGGTCTAGTGCAGATGTGATTTCATCTAGCAATAAAATGGAGGACTGATTAATAAGTGTTCTTGCAATAGAGACTTTTTGTCGTTGTCCACCTGATAATTTATTCGTAGGGCGTTGTAAAAAGCTTTGATCTAGTCCAACGTCTTGTAAATATTGGATAGCTTCTTGCTCTGTAAGCTTTGCTCCTTGTAACGAACGAGGGAGTGCAAGATTGTCAAATACAGTTCCTTCTATCATAGGGGCCGCTTGAAGAGCCATACTCACATACCTTCTTAAAGCGGTTGGCTCGTAAGTAGAAATGTTTTGATTATCAATTAATATTTGACCATCTGTAGGAGATAATAGTCCATTGCACAATTTGAGTAGAGTTGTTTTGCCAGCACCTGAAGGGCCGACTAATGTGGTGATTTTTCCTTTTGGGAATGAACCAGTAAGCGATTTTAATATCATTTTGTCATTCGATGAAAAGGTGACCTGTTTAAAGTGAATGGCAGGCTCATATGAAGTATTCATAAAGTTAAAACTCCTTTATACTAATAGGTAAAATAACTGTAGCATGAAACAAAGGGAAGCTAAAGTCATTTACAGGCAGTGTGTAGTAATTAAGTAAAGGGGGATAGAGAATGGATGTATTATATGTAGATACATTAACATATGCACAAGGTGATATGTATATCGTTGCTTCAGATGAAGGTCTTGTGTATATAGGGACACCGAATGCATCATTTGAAGAGGTAGAAGTGTGGGCAAAAAAGCCATTTAAAGGCTATCGCTTTGAAGAGAATAAAGAAAAGTTACAGCGATATGTTAAGCAATTAAAGGCTTATTTTAATAAAGAGCTTACAGAATTTGATGTGCCAGTACATGTCAAAGGGACACAATTTCAACTAGCAGTATGGAATGCATTGAAGGAGCTACCATATGGTACAACGACAACGTACTCAGACATTGCACACCGAATTGGTAATCCGAAAGCAGTAAGAGCTGTAGGCAGTGCAATCGGTGCCAACCCGATATTAGCAATTATTCCTTGTCATCGTGTAATTGGAAAAGATGGTAAGCTAACAGGCTTTCGTAGTGGACTAGCTATGAAAGAATTTTTACTGGAGCTAGAAAGAGCTTAAAACAAGAATCTGCATAACCTGTTGGGAAACAGCTCGCCAAAGGGATTGCAGATTCTTGTTTTTTGTATTAAAGAAACAGAAGTTTATTGAACACTATATATGTTCCTCGTGGACATTGTTATTTGTTTTACCGAAATGAGTTAAACGTTGGGCAAATGTTTCTCCTCGTACGGCAGAGCCTTTGAAGATATCCTGAAACTCATAAGCCGGAGCACCATGTTCGGTGACATCTAGGCCAGTGACTTCTTCTTCAGCAGAAACACGTAATGGTACAAATGCTTTTATAATAAGTAAACCAGTTGCTACTGAAATGCTAACCCAGGCAATTGTAGCAATAACCCCTACGGCTTGCACTCCTAATAGGCCAAAACCTCCCCCGTAAAATAATCCTTGACCACCAATATCAAACAAACCAACTGCTAGAGTACCCCAAATACCACAGATACCATGGACAGCGATCGCACCAACAGGATCATCGACTTTTAATTTCCATTCAATAAAGCGGACACCCTCGACCAATAATGGAGCAGCAATTAATCCGATACTGATTGAACCGACAATACTAACATTAGCGGCACCAGCGGTAATACTTACAAGCCCTGCTAAAGCACCGTTTAATGTGAGTGAGCCATCGATATGGCCATATCGAAATTTAGTATAAAGGGCAGTAACCACAACTCCTGCAGCAGCAGCGAAAAATGTATTTGCGATTACGCTAGGAACAAGTTTAGGGTCAGCGGCTAATGTTGAAGCGCCATTGAAGCCAAACCAACCAAACCAAAGTAAAAAAACGCCTAAAGCTCCTAATGGAATACTATGTCCTGTAATAACGTTAACACGACCGTTTTCATATTTACCGAGACGAGGACCGACCATTACCGCAGCTACAAATGCCGCAACTGCACCTGTTAAATGAACAACGGTAGATCCAGCAAAATCGATAAAACCAAGATTTGTTAACCAACCTTGGCCACTCCAAACCCAATGACCAACAACAGGATAAACAAATGATGACATAAGAATAATAACTCCGATATAAGCAAAAATATTAGTACGTTCTGCTACTGCTCCTGATAAAATCGTTGCTCCAGTTGCTGCAAACATCGTTTGGAAAATAAAGAAGGAAAGATCATTTACACCATTTAAGGCAAAGCCACTTGAACCGAAGATGCCACCAGCCGTATCACCAAACATAATAGCGTAACCACAAAGAAAATAGACAATACCGCCAAGTGAAATAGTTAGGAAGTTTTTCATAATAATATTGACTGCGTTTTTTGAGCGTGTAAAGCCAGCTTCAACCATCGCAAATCCTGCATGCATAAAGAAGACTAAAATTGTACCGAGCATCATCCAAACTAAATTTATAGATAATGTTATTTCATCCATATATATCGCCCCCTTATTCTACTGCAATTGATCCGACTTCTTTTGTGCGGATACGAATTGCTTGTTCTACTGGATAAATGAATATTTTACCATCACCGACCTTGCCGGTTACTGCCTTACGTAACAAAACATCAACAATAGGATCTACTTTTTCATCATCAACAATCATTTCTAATTTCAACTTCGGTAAAAATTCAATTTCGTAGGTATTTCCGCGAAATAAACCTGTACGCCCTAATTGACGACCGCAGCCAGCAATTTCTGTAATACTGAGCCCTGCGATACCTTCCTGTGCAAGTCCGTCTCTGACAGCGCCGAAAACTTCGGGGCGGATGATTGCTTCTATTTTTTTCATCAATATCAGCTCCTTGAGTAAATTTAATTTACATGTTAAAACGCTATGAAAAACTGCGCAATATTTTTCTGAATGTTCATGTTATGTTTTATCACAGGGTATATTTCGTCTTTCGTAATAGTTTGCTGAAAAGGTTTTTAAAAGGGGAATGAAAGCGGTACTAAAAAATGTGTCTAAAATATGTACGATTCGAAATTTTCTGATTATTCATGTGAGGAAATCTAACATTAAAGTAGGATGATGTAATACGCAAGAATTTGGGTATATAGTGTATACTAGGACTAATTATCAAAGCGGAAGAAGGGGTTTCTTGTGAGATCAAACTATGCAGATGATAGCTTAGCGCTACACACGGACTTGTACCAAATCAATATGGCAGAATCATATTGGGCTGATGGTATACATAATAGAAAAGCAGTTTTCGAACTATATTTTAGAAAATTACCTTTTGGCAATGGTTATGCAATTTTTGCGGGGTTAGAGAGAATTCTTGAATATTTACGTGATTTTCGTTTTACTGATTCGGACATAACGTATTTACGTGAAGAGGTTGGTTATAAAGAGGATTTTATCGAGTATATAAAAAATATTTGCTTTACAGGGGATATGTATTCGATGGTGGAAGGAGAAACTGTTTTCGCTAATGAACCAATTATTCGCATTGAAGCGCCTTTAGTGGAGGCGCAACTAATTGAAACCGCATTACTTAACATTGTGAACTACCAAACTTTGATTGCAACAAAGGCGAGTCGTATTAAACAAATTATAAAAAATGAAGTGGCGATGGAGTTCGGCACACGACGTGCTCAGGAGATGGACGCAGCAATTTGGGGAACGCGTGCGGCGTTTATTGGTGGTTTTGCTTCAACTAGTAATGTTCGAGCAGGTAAACTCTTTAATATACCGGTATCAGGTACACATGCACATGCACTTGTACAGGCCTATAAAAATGATTATGATGCATTTCACTCCTATGCAAAACGTCATCGTGATTGCGTATTCCTTGTAGATACTTACAATACGTTAAAATCGGGTGTGCCAACAGCGATTCAAGTGGCTAAAGAGCTTGGTGACAAAATTAATTTTATTGGAATTCGTTTAGACAGTGGGGATATAGCTTTCTTGTCAAAAGAAGCGCGTCGTATGTTAGATGAGGCAGGCTTCCAGAACGCTAAAATTATCGTATCAAATGACTTAGATGAATACACGATCTTAAACTTAAAAGCTCAAGGTGCAAAAGTTGATGCGTGGGGAATTGGTACAAAGCTCATTACTGCATATGACCAACCAGCTTTAGGGGCTGTTTATAAAATGGTCGCTATTGAAAATAACGATGGGCAATTAGAAGATACGATAAAAATTTCAGCGAATGCTGAAAAGGTAACGACGCCAGGTCTTAAAAATGTATATCGCATTATTGATAGAAAGAATGGTAAGGCCGAGGGAGATTACATTACGATGCAAGATGAAAATCCTCAATCAGAGAAAAAAATTAAAATGTTCCACCCTGTTCATACATTCGTATCAAAATTTGTAACAAACTTTGAAGCTAAGGATTTACATCATCATGTGATTAAAAATGGAGAAATACATTATCAAAATCCTACTTTGGAAGAAATGCGTGATTATGCAGCTAATAATTTAGAATTGTTATGGGATGAATATAAACGTGCCATGAATCCTGAGGAATACCCAGTCGATTTAAGCCAAAAATGCTGGAATAATAAAATGCGTAATATTGAAGAAGTAAGTGAAATGGTCAATCGATTGTAAAGCGTAAGGAGTGAAGGACAAAATGACATTACAGCAAGAAATCATTAAGGAATTACGTGTGTTACCTACTATTAATGAACAGGAAGAGATTCGCAAATCCATTGATTTTTTAAAGGAATATGCGCGTCGCTATAGCTTTGTAAAGGGATTTGTTCTTGGGATATCAGGTGGTCAAGACTCCACGTTAACTGGAAAATTAACGCAGCTTGCAGTTGATGAATTAAATGCCGAGGTGGGAGAAGCGAAGTACTCATTTTGGGCTGTTCGTTTACCATATGGTGTGCAAGTGGATGAAAAGGATTGTCAGGATGCGATTGACTATATAAAACCTACGAAGACTTATGCGGTCAACATTAAAGATGCAGTCGATGCAAGTGTTAGAGCATTAACGAATGCAGGTATTGAACTAAGCGATTTTTCCAAAGGGAACGAAAAGGCACGTGAGCGAATGAAGGTGCAGTATTCTATTGCTGCTATGAATAATGCTGTTGTGCTAGGGACCGATCATGCTGCGGAGGCAATTACAGGTTTTTACACAAAATTTGGGGATGGTGGTGCGGATTTAATGCCAATCTTCCGTCTCAACAAGCGTCAGGGTAAGCAGTTACTAGCTGCGCTTGATTGCCCGGAGCATTTATATTTAAAGGTACCAACTGCGGATTTAGAGGAAGATCGACCTTCATTACCAGATGAAGTAGCTCTTGGTTTAACGTATGACCAAATTGATGATTATTTGGAGGGGAAGGAAATCCCTGAAGATGCTCGTAAAACATTAGAAGGGCACTATTTACGTTCACAGCACAAACGTCATATGCCAATTACAATATTTGATGATTTTTGGAAGTGATATTTATAAGGTTCATCACTTAAAGATAAATGATAATTATTGAAAAATATCCCATTGCATATAAGTTGATTGGAGTGGAGGCTAGGCGACTCCTTGGGGATCAGCAATAGAGGAACGAAGGCTAAAACCATCACGTCCTGTGATAACGCCTTCGTGACCAGCATCGTGCTGGCCCGAGACCCTGGAGCGAGCAGATAGGGGAACGAAGGCTAAAAGCATCACATCCTGTGATAACGCCTTCGTGACCAACATCGTGTTGGCCCAAGCGGCTCATCGTACGCCCCCAGGAAGCTTTGCTCTGTGCGAAAGCGAAGCGTCAGCAACAAAGCGCCCAGCCGGAACGGAAATCAACCCCACGCTATGAGTAATATTTAGGAAAAGAGTTATGAGAAAAAGTGGAAAATATTTTTTCTTATAGCTCTTTTCTATTTTTTTTAAGCAATTTGGTTCTGTATTATTAAGTTCAAGCATATAATGTCGATATATATACCTACAAAGTTGATAAAAAGTAAAGGAGGGTAATTATATATGAGGACTTCTAGAGTAAGTTCGACGACTAGTAGTATATTTCGTAACGAACAACAGTATTTACATGCTGGGGATTTAAGTCATAATTTTGGACAAAATCCGAAACGACAGTTTAAAAATAGTCTGCAAAAGAATAAAGATAAAAAGAATATCGGTAAAACTAGACAAATTCAGCAGCAACGTCCTAATAATATAGCAGCTAGTTATGTGGACAGTGCTTACAATTTACAAATACGCAATGAATTAAATGAAACTGCCGTTAAGTTAAGTCTTGTCAGCAAGCAAAAGAAGCTTCTCAATAGTTACCGTTCTTCTATATAACATCGTAAATCAAACTCTCTACATCATTCTGGATGTAGAGAGTTTTTTTAGACTTTAAATGAGTATGATTTCCGTTTCAAGCTATACCTTTTCCTGTAGACCAAGAAATCATTTGTTGTTTCGCTTCGTTAGCACTACGCTTCGCACAAAAAACATCTTGTTGCTGTGGCTTCGTTAGCACTACGCTTTCGCGAAAAAAACATCTGTTGGCCCGAGACCCTGGAGCGAGCAACGCGAGTGAAGCGGCTCATCGGACGCCCCCAGGAAGCTCTGCTCTGCGCGAAAGCGAAGCGTCAGCGGCAAAGCGCCCAGTCGGAACGGAAATCAACCCCTTGTTGTGCCGAAGAGCTATTAATAGGACCTTAATTAATCCTGAATATAAGTTGTAGAAAATGGAAATAATATATTTTTTATTCAAAATATTTGAAGTCAAGATGTTCAATGAATATTCAAGGTAATTTTTCCAATACTTCACAGCGATTTTTAACTTATTTCACAACTTACCTGTAAAGTATGTAATAGAAACAGAAAAAACGAAATAATGGGGGAAGCAATTGTGAAAAAAATATGGTTACCTGCATTTGCAGCATTACTTTTACTCGCGGCGTGTGGTACAGAAAAAGATCAAGTTAAGAAAGAAGAGTCTAAGCAAGATGTTACAACAAGTGAAGCAGAAGCAAAGGATAAAACTACACAAGTCGCTTCTTTAGTGGATCCGCGTTTACAAGAACCAAAAGAAGGTACAATGTGTGAAATGTGTAATATGAAAGTGTATTTGAAAGACGAAGATATGGGTGAATTCTCTACTCAAGCAATAAAAGAGGATGGGACAATTGCCTTTTATGATGACATAGGTTGTTTAGTAAATGCCGAGGTTGCAAATAATGAAAAGAACGAAAAATTTGTACGTGATCATATCACAAAAGATTGGGTAAAGGTTGAAGATGCAACGATCGTTAAAACCGACCTAAAATCTCCGATGAATTGGGGATATATTTATTTCAAAGATAAAGCTGATGCAGACAAATATATCGCTGACAATCCAACTGCACATGTAGAGGAATTACAAAAAATTAAAGACGATGCATTAGAGCGTCGTAATAAGAAAATGAAAGAAAAAGCTGAAAAAGAAGCCAAAGGTGAATCTGATTCTATGCATATGGAAGAAAAGAAACCTGATGGTCATGGTCATTAATCGAATGGACTAGGGGAAATTCCTCTAGTCTTTTCGTGCTGAACTGGGAGGTAAGGATTGGTGAAAAAAATAGGGTTTGCCTTATTATTTTTTCTATTTATGAGTCAGACAGTGCACGCCGATTTTAATGTACAGGAAGCCATTAATGTAGCAAAGCCTGGGGAGGTCGTTCATATTCCTGCTGGTCGTTACCAAGGTAATTTTATTGTGACAAAACCGATAACACTACAAGGTGAAGAGGGAACGGAACTTATCGGCGAAAGAGGCAACCCTACACTCCGAATTGAAAACACTGCTAATGTCACTGTGGAAAATATAACGTTATCAGGGAAAAATAAAGCGATTGTAGCCAGTACTGTAGATGGACTTGAGTTACGTAAGTTACAAATTAAAGATGTTCATACAGGTGTCCATATACAACTTTCCAAAAATGTACACATACATGATATCAATGTGACTGGTATCGAAGGTCATTATTCCAAAAAAGGTAATGGGGTGGCTATTTATAAGAGTGAGGACATTACCATCGAAGGCAATACTGTTGAGCAAGTGCAGGACGGAATTTATGTAGAAGAGGTAAAGCATATTGTTGTTCAACGTAATAAGGTGACGAGCAGTCGTTACGGTACACACTTTATGTATACGAGTGATGTTGAAGCACTTTTCAATACATATGCTCAGAATGTGACTGGCCTTATGATTATGATGACAACAGATATATTCCTTGAGAATAATATAGTAGCTAATCATTTTGATTTTAATGGCTACGGTATGCTGCTGTATGATGTACAGCAAGCCAAAATTAAACATAACACGATTAAAAATAACCGAACTGGTGTGGCAATGCAGAAAAGTTCAAATATCCGAATTGAAACAAATGATTTTCAGATGAACCAAACAGCCATTGAAGGTACAAAGGTAAGTGACGACACAATGGCTAGTAGTAATAACTTTACAGGTAACATTTTAACTGCGCGCTCCGATAAGCAAGGCTTTCGACTAGTAAATAATTATTATGATGATTACTCAGGGATTGACTTAAAAGACAATGGTATCGGTGATATTCCATATGTGGCTGTGTCGAGCTTTGGTCAATGGATGGTACGCCAGCCTGTTTACCAATATTTCGTGGCATCTCCGAGCGTCATTTTATTGACATCGCTGGATCAGCAAATTAATAAAACTGAAAAGAATATGCTTGTTGATAATACTCCCAAATTGGCGATGAAGCATGTGAACGAGAAGGCCAAGATGAATGTGGTGCAAATGCTAGTAGGTTTATTCTTGACATTAAGTAGTTTATGGCTATGGAAAAGAGGAATAACAGAATGAAAAAATGGATGATGATTGTAATGCTATGTTGCGGTGCTTTGATGGGCTGTAGTGAAAAAACATATGAGCCTCGTGAAATAGTTAGTGAAACCGATGTTTGTAAAATTTGCAATATGAGTATAGTTCACAATGCATATGCTGGTCAGATTGCGTTGAAGAATGGTGATTATGAAATTTTTGATGATATCGGCTGTCTAATGGAATATATAGAAGCGAATGGGGAAGCTGAGATTGGAGCAGCCTTTATTAAAGATGCAGCAAAAAATGAATGGATTGACGTTTTTAACGCTGTGTATGTATACAACAAGGATTATTGGACTCAGATGAATTATGGGGTAGTTGCGCTTGATTCGAAGGAAGCGGCACAGGAGTGGATGACTAAAGAGGGAGAAGGTCAGCTGCTAGCCTATAAGGATTTACATGACTTTAAATGGGGGATCCATAAGTGATGTATAGTATGTTTATTAAACTAGAATTAAAGCAAATGCTTAGAAGTCGTTGGATGCAACTTGTAGGCATACTTTTCACATTCGTTTTTACAGCTATCATTGTTATACAGCAAATGGCATTACCAGATGTAGAGGGTTTTACAAGACAGACAGCCTCGTTTTTAAATGTATTGTTGTTTTTATTGCCTCTGTTTATTTTAACGATCGGTAGTATGAGTATCGCAGGTGATGTGGAATCAGGCTGGTTTTCATTATTAAAGACATATCCGATGACGCGTACGCAGTATATTGCAGGAAAGTATATTGCCTCTGTGCTTGCCTTTTTATTAGTCGTTGTCGTGGCATTTGGCGTAATTTTAGCACTTGGTGGATTTCTTGGCGGAGTGCGTTTGCCAGTTATTTTCATTATTCTAACTTTGCTATGTATCTTCATTTTTGTGTCATTGGCTATTGCCGTAGGAGCTTTTGCAAAAACAAGATTATTTGCACTGTCGTTATCACTTGTCTTTTGGTCCATTTTTTTATTGCTAATTTCTTACGCTTTAATGGCTATTGGAACGATCGTGGCGGGGCATATTCTTCAAAAACTGACGATTATAGCGATACATATTAATCCTGTGGAGTGGCTGCGCTTTGGTTACTTTATTTTTACAGATCAGGCTAGTGTGCTCGGACCTGCATTTTATAAAGTAACGCAGTTTTATTCGTCACCACTAGGTTACGCAGTCTACGTAGCTGTGACATTGCTTTGGATAGTATGTCCGCTAGCTTACACTAGCTTGCTTTTAAAGAAAGGGGAAAGAAGATGATGCTTTTAGAAACAAAGAAGTTATCGAATATCTATGATAATAATAGAGGTCTTCATGAAGCCTCCTTTTCTTTACAGGCGGGGCGTATTCTAGCGCTTGTAGGAGGAAATGGTGCTGGAAAGAGTACTTTAATTCGCCTGCTAACTGGGCAAGAAAAGCAAAAATCTGGAGAAATAATATGGCATAAACCACAAGCTATTCGATATATGCCTGATGATGTGGACTTTCCGTCTATGTTAACAGCGGCAGAAATTTTGCAGCTACTTGCCTCTTTAAAGAAAATTAGCAAAAAGGAACAGGAAGATGTACTGAGACGCGTAGCTTTATGGGATGTTCGAAAACAAAAAGTGAAGCATTTCTCAAAGGGGATGCGTCAACGGCTTAATCTCGCTCAAAGTTTGCTTGGTGAGGGTTCTTTGCTTATTTTAGATGAGCCTACGAATGGTCTTGATCCTTTTTGGATTGCGGAGCTGAAAAAAATGATGCTAGAGGAAAAAGCAAGGGGCTGTACTGTAATTTTTTCTACGCATTTGCTTGCTTTTGCGGAGGAAGTAGCGGACGATGTGTTAGTTTTACATGAAGGAAATATCCTTTTTTCTGGTGAATTAGAGGAAATACTTTTACAAGAAAATTCATCTTCGTTAGAGAATTTATGGTTAAAAAAATTAAATCTGTAACATTTTGATAGGTAATGACGTTATACTAAAAGATAGGTTTGTTTGAATTGTATTCAGACAAGCCTTCTTTTTCATGCTGAAGTATTATTATTTTTTTCGCTAAGTGCTCGAGCTATAGGGATGAGGCAATAGATGAATGTTTCATACTAATTGTGTTACTAAACATATTTCGTTATTCTTAAAGAAGTTGTCATGCAATTCAAATAATTGCTGGAATTGAAATAGGAGGTTTTTTGATTTATGAATTCACAAATACAAGGTGTATTAGAAAATATAGAAAAAGTAATGATAGGCAAAAGAGAGGTTGCAGAGCTCAGCATAGTAGCTTTGCTGGCAAGGGGGCATGTCTTGCTTGAGGACGTACCAGGTGTCGGTAAAACGATGATGGTGCGAGCGCTGGCAAAATCCTTTGATGCACAGTTTAAAAGGATTCAATTTACACCTGATTTATTACCGTCTGATGTTGTAGGAGTATCTATTTATAATCCAAAAACGTTGGAATTTGAGTTTCGACCTGGTCCGATTATGGGGGATGTCATTTTAGCTGATGAAATTAACCGTACGTCTCCAAAAACACAATCTGCTTTACTTGAGGGGATGGAGGAAGCATCTGTCACGATTGATGGTAAAACCTTAACAATCAATCAACCATTTTTCGTTATGGCCACTCAAAATCCAATTGAGCATGAAGGAACATATCCGTTACCAGAAGCACAGCTGGATCGTTTCTTACTGAAAATAAAAATGGGCTATCCTTCAAGAGGTCAAGAAGTAGAAATACTTCGTCGTGCTGAACATGGTAAACCAATTGAAAAAATTGAAGCGGTGCTAACAGCTGCGCAATTAAATGAATTGCAGGAGCTTGTACAGGGTGTGTATGTTGAAGATTCGGTCAAAAACTATATGGTCGAACTAGCGACTCAAACAAGGGAAAATAGCTATATATATTTAGGCGTAAGTCCTCGCGCAACGATTGCTTTAATGAAAGCTTCACAAGCTTATGCATTTATAAAAGGGCGTAGCTATGTTACACCTGATGATGTTCAATATTTAGTACCATTTGTTTTTAGCCATCGTCTAGTATTAAAACCAGATGCCCGTTACGATAACGTTACGGCAGAGGAAATTATTGAGCGAATTATTGCGAAAACACCTGTGCCGACAAAGAGGTTTGCTGAGCAATGAAGAAATGGCGAGCTTTAATAGAAAAAAGTAAACATTTCTTATTAGTATCTTTGTTAATGATCATAACGTTTTGTTATGCCATGTTCCAAGGTGGGTTTGTCAGCTGGTTTGTGTTTTTTACAGTTAGTCCGTTTTTGTTATACGCATTTATTTTCTTACTGGTGAAAGAAGATATTTTACTAGTGGAACGCAAAATTGAGCCATCCCATGTAGAGAGTGGACAATCTGCTAAGGTTACCATTACGGTGGAACGAAAAACACGCTTTCCGTTTGCTTATATGATGATGGAGGAACTTGTGAACAGTGAAGCCCTTGTTCAATCGAGGGTGCAAGGAACGAATAGCATTAAGTTCGTTGGCTTCGGGAAAAAATTTAGCTGGGATTACGTGTTGGAAAATATGTCCCGTGGCGAGCATCGTTACTTAGGTGTTAATATTGTTTTCTGTGATTTTTTTGGCTGGGCAAAAAAGAAAGTTGCGGCAGAAAAGGAACAAGTCATTTTAGTTTACCCGAGAGTACGTGAGATGAAGTATGCCGCGCTTCAAACAAAATTTGATGTTGGTACAATGATGTCACCTTATTCAATTGTTAAGGATACATCCATGGCTGTTGGCTTACGTGAGTATGTTCCAGGTGACCGTTTTTCGTGGATTCACTGGAAATCATTTGCGAAAACACAAACATTGCAATCTAAGGAATTTGAAGATCGTCAATCGCAGGAGTTAATGTTGGTACTTCATGCTGGAAAATCTCCGTTATTTGAAGAAAAAATTGAGCTTGTAGCTTCGATGCTACAAACAATTGTCGGAGAACGTGGAGATATTTCATTTGTTTCAGCTGGTTCGAAAACGAAGGTCTTTCCGATTATCCAAGGTAATAAGCAGCTAGATCAAGTAATGCATCATTTAGCTGCTATAAAACCTGCTGAAACGGTCAAATTTCAATTACGAGAGCAGCAAGTGTTTAAGCATGTTGCAACATTACTATATGTTACGAGTGAAGTATCAGATGAATTACTTTATTCTCTAGCCAATATGGTGAAAAGCTGTATTTGTTTTGTAGTAGCAGAGCAGCCACCTATGCAATCAGAGTTGGCGAAGCGTTATAGGCAAATTAAAGTTGTACATGTAAATCCAACAGATTATTACCATCTGTTCACGGAGGTGATGAAGCCGTGAAAAAATCACTAGGAAATTTTATAGAATTAGCAATAGCATACGTAATAATTTTTCTGATTTTACGTGAATGGCTTATTCCTGTAATGCAGCTGACAAATACAGGCTTGGTTCATTTGTTTTTAGTGTTTATCGGTCTAGCATTGATACTCAGCTTATTTCAAATACATCCATTATTATCGGGATTAGTGAAATTTAGTTATATTACTTGGTTTATAGTGTTTGTTTATAGTGAAAGTCCCTTTTTTTCAGGACAGACAATACCATTTCTAATGCATGAATGGAAATGGAATATGACGACCATTCTTTCGGGCGATTTTGGACAAGTATCGGATACATTTAGAACGGTGCTATTCCTTGCGCTTATTTGGATGTTAATATACCTAATTCATCACTGGATAACTGTGCGGAAAAATATATTCTATTTCTTCGCGTTAACGGTATTCTTTATTGCCACACTAGATACGTTTAGTGACTATGATGGAAAGGTAGCAATTGTTAAAGTACTTGTACTTGGATTAATAATGACAGGCTTGCTTTTTGTTAAAAGCTTATGGCTTCAAACAGATGCACCGAGCAATGTAATAGGAAAGTGGAAACTGGTTATTCCGATGATCGTTTCGGTAATGCTTGTTAGTTCAGTGGCATTCTTTTTACCTAAGACAGGACCGACCTGGGCTGATCCAGTGCCTTTTATTAAAGGGGTTGCAGGGCAAGGGGGCTATGGAACAGGTGCAAAAACAGTTGGTTACAGCGAGGATGATAGCCGATTAGGAGGACCGTTTCAAGGTGATAATACACTAATTTTTACTGCAACTTCTCGTGATCGCCATTATTGGCGTATAGATACAAAGGATACTTATACTTCGAAGGGCTGGATTCTTTCGGAGGGGAACTTTGGTAAAAATGTTTACCAAACTAATAGCCCTATCCAAACTTCGTTACAAGTTGGATCTCGAGAAAAAGAACGTCAAATTCAAATAGACATTGCTACTCCAATGCCATTTTTATTGCAAACGTATGGCATGATATCTGTTTCTGCCCAAGATTCACCGCTGTTTATTCAGGATGAACACACTGAAAAAATAGCAATAGAACAACAGAATGGTGAATCGAAATTGTTATCTAACTATACGATTTCTTATAGTGAGCCAGAATATAGCATGAAGCAGCTTCAAATGTCTAAAGCATCCACAGTAGAAACATTAGAT
This sequence comes from Lysinibacillus sp. NPDC096212, assembly GCF_044763105.1. Lineage (NCBI taxonomy): Bacteria > Bacillati > Bacillota > Bacilli > Caryophanales > Bacillaceae > Lysinibacillus > Lysinibacillus sp. NPDC096212. Next base: position 35,306 of record NZ_JBIWFQ010000038.1, read on the forward strand.
CCTTCCTTTAACCGTTTTTTACAATTGCCAAATACACTTCCGCCACGTGTCGTGAATTTAGCGAAAGAAATCACACACGATAAGGCTTCAGTATATGATCAAATAAAAGCAGTTGAAAGTTATTTTTCATCTCATGGCTTTAGATACGATAAAAAAGAAGTAGCAATTCCGGCTGAGGGTCAAGATTATGTTGATCAGTTTTTATTTGATACTAAAATTGGCTACTGTGATAATTTCTCAACATCAATGGTTGTCCTCCTACGTTCGGCGGGGATACCCGCACGTTGGGTGAAAGGCTTTGCACCAGGCAAGCCAGGTCGAATAACAGATGGTTTACAGGAGTATCAAATTACAAATGATAATGCACACTCATGGGTCGAAGCATATGTACCTGGAACAGGCTGGATGGAGTTTGAACCGACAATTGGATTTTCTAGAAATATCAATATCAATTATGATATTGAGCAAGACACTCCTCAGCAGGAGCAAGTACTGCAACCAGAAAAAAAACAAGAGCAACCAAAGAAGGAAGAGCAAGAGCCGAAGAAAGAAAAAGCTAGCTCAACGTCGTTTAGTTTTGATTCTGTTTGGACATGGATGAAAAAGCTTACTTATGTATGGATTGCTCTAGGCATTTTGATGATCATCGGTGGCATTGCTTTGTTTATGCAACGTAAAACGTGGATACCTAAAATGCAAGTACGAGCATTTCGTAATAAAGAAGCGGACTGGACAAATTTTGATGCTTCATATCATGTTTTAACGAAGCAATTATCTCGTATTGGATTACGCCGAAAAGATGGCGAAACATTACGTGCATTTGCTACAAGAGTAGATGAGTCGCTAGAGACGGAAGAGATGCAAAAACTGACTGCTGTATATGAACAACATATTTATGGCAAAGATAAACAAGAGGTTGATTTTGTGAAACTGAAAGAAAGTTGGGAAAATTTAATCAATCGCACTATCAGTTGATTTTGATGGGTACAAAGAGTAAAATGAAAAAAATTATATATGATGAGGATTGCTTTCATATAAGTTCGATAATAAGGTTCGGATGTTTCTACGAAATCACCGTAAATGATTTCTCTATGAAGGTGAATGTTTTGGTTAGGTGAGAAGGTTAGTAAATCACTTTTCTTTGCTACGCATTCGCCTTTATAAATTAGAGCTTATGAACGCGTAGGAAGTTTTTACTTTCATACGCGTTTTTCTTTGAACATATGAAAAGTCCTTTAAAAATAGTAGAAGAGGTGGAAATATTGTCAGCAAACCCTTTATTAGAGCAAGAAAAAATCGTCGTTCTTGATTTCGGTAGCCAATTTAACCAATTGATTACGCGTCGTATCCGTGAGTTTGGTGTTTTCAGTGAGTTACATCCTCATACGATTACAGCAGAAGAAATTAAAGGTATGAACGCAACAGGTATTATTTTTTCAGGTGGTCCAAACTCAGTTTATGATGAAAATGCCTTCCATGTAGACCCAGCTATTTTCGAATTAGGCTTACCAATCCTAGGTATTTGCTATGGTATGCAATTAATGGCACATACGCAAGGTGGTAAAGTTGAAGGTGCTGAAACACGTGAATATGGTAAAGCGGAAATTAAAGTAACAGCTTCAAACAAGTTATTCGGTAACTTACCAACTGAACAAATCGTTTGGATGAGCCACGGTGACCATGTAACTGAAGTTCCTGCTGGTTTTGAAGTAATCGCAACAAGTGCTGCTTGCCCGATCTCTGCAATGGCAAATGTTGAACGTAAACTATATGCAGTACAATTCCACCCGGAAGTACGTCACTCTGTATACGGTAACGACTTATTACGTCAGTTCGTCTTCGACATTTGTGGAGCAAAAGGCGATTGGTCAATGGCTAACTTCATTGAACTTGAAATCGCAAAAATCCGCGAAATAGTAGGCGACAAAAAAGTATTATGTGCACTTTCTGGCGGTGTAGACTCATCAGTTGTTGCTGTTCTAATTCATAAAGCAATTGGCGACCAACTAACTTGTATGTTCGTTGACCACAACTTAAACCGTAAAGGTGAAGTTGAGCAAGTTATGAAAACATTCACAGAAGACTTCGACATGAATCTTATTAAAATTGATGCACGTCAACGTTTCATGGATAAACTTGCAGGCGTTTCTGACCCAGAACAAAAACGTAAAATTATCGGTAACGAATTTATTTACGTATTCGATGAAGAAGCAGCTAAACTTGAAGGAATGGACTTCCTAGCACAAGGTACGCTTTACACAGATATCATTGAATCTGGAACATCAACTGCACAAACTATTAAATCTCACCATAATGTTGGTGGTCTTCCAGAAGACATGCAATTCAAATTAATTGAGCCACTTAACACATTATTTAAAGACGAAGTGCGCGCACTAGGATTAGAGCTTGGCCTTGACGAAAAAATCGTTTGGCGTCAACCATTCCCAGGTCCAGGTCTAGGTATCCGTGTACTTGGTGAAGTAACAGAAGAAAAACTAGAAATCGTACGTGAATCTGATTTCATCTTACGTGAAGAAATCGCAAAAGCTGGTCTTGATCGCGACATCTGGCAATACTTCACGGTATTACCTGACATCCGTTCAGTTGGCGTAATGGGCGATGCGCGTACGTATGACTACGCAATCGGTATCCGTGCGGTAACATCTATCGACGGTATGACTTCTGACTGGGCACGCATTCCTTGGGATGTATTAGAGAAAATCTCTGTTCGCCTAGTAAACGAAGTAAAACACGTTAACCGCGTGCTGTACGATATTACATCTAAGCCACCTGCAACTATCGAGTGGGAATAATCCCCTTATTTGATTTCGAATAAAAAGCTAGTCTGATTTTTTCAGACTAGCTTTTAATTTCTTTTTTTAGCATTAAAAATAAGAAAAGCACACCAATTTCTACGATTAACGAGACAAAAATAACATTTAAATGGAAGAAAATTATACTTATCAAAATAGCTATACAAATAAATATTGAACTATATCGATAATTTTTTGATTGATAAAAGAATGAATACGGTAATAAATGTGCACCGTAAATAATTGCGTATACAGGTAAGACCCACATAGGTGCTTTAAGTAATAGAAGAATACAAATAATTAAATATAAAATTTGATTGTTTGTTGCAATCAATAGTCCATTAATCAATGGATTTTCTTTATAAAATAAATCAACATTTAATATTTTGGCACAAAGAATTGAAACAGGAAACAGCAATGCACCACAAGATAAAATACCAATATTTTTTATCATTAAATCTAAAGGCAGCAACGCGATTATTGTGATAACTCCCCAAATAAATATTGAGGCCATTATAAAAGGCAGCCCCTTCTTTTGTTTCTGTGCAATATCGTTTAATAGTACTTGTAAGCTAGTATTGAGGTTCATTTCAGTCTCCTTAATTTTCAAGCGATCTATTCAAACTATCCGCTATTTTTTTATTTTCATATTTTGAGAAAAAATAAAATCCGATGATATGACCAATCAACGTTATCACTAAAATTAGCAATAAATAAGGTTTGATAATTGCAAATGCTTTCAGTGAAAAAAGATATACACTTCCTAAGCAACAGAAGAAATTCAAAAAAGTACTAATAGTAATTTTAGATGTTACTTTTAATGTTGAGTAATTCCACAAATATGGATAAGCTATACCAAAAACAATCCCCATCAGAACACTAATACCAATTAAATTCCAAATGTAAAGAAAGTTGACTGTTTCTTCGTGAAGATTAAAAATAGTAATTAAGAAAACAATCCAAATCAACCCCAAAAATGAAACGTATAAAAAGCTATTTTTTAAGTCTTTTATCATATCAATTTCTCCTTAATAGATTTTGCATAATGTCTACTGACAATATACTTATTTTGTTGTTTTGTAATAACTTCCAATCTAGCGTGACTTCCCGAAGCAAATGAGCGTATTTGCTTCAAATTCAAAATCATTGAATTATTGATTCTAACCAATCCGAAAGACTCCAAGTAAGATAATTCTTTTAAAATCTTATTCAACAATAGCTCTGTACCATCTATTAAAAAGACTTTGCTAAAATGACCAGATGCTTCAATTACTTCGATGTCATTGAGTTCAATCATAACCTGCCGATTTGTTTTGAAATCTGTTGCGCTTAATGTTATAGATTGAAAAAAATGCTGCTCAATTGTAGAAAGCAATTCTTTATTCGATGGATTACTGATAATCTCAATTTCAGAAGATGATTGATTGTTTTTCCAAATGTAGTTGAATTTCATGTGGATCTCCTTTCTGTTTTAATCGTAGCAACACTTCTCAGAACTTACGATGATTTTTCGTTTTGTTGCAAAAAAAATAGGCTTTGTTACAGATTTTCCAAACAGGAAAGCCCAATCCTTCAGGTGTGGGATGAGTGTGAGGTCGGATATGGAGTGCCGAAAGGTTTGTGGTGCTTCAAGTATCCGAAAATTCCACTCTTTTTTGTATATGAGTGTATGTTTTTATGGAATTAGGGATTGGGAAAGTAGAGGATATTAAGCTGCAATATATTACAGACCTTGAAATTCTTTCTTTAAGGATAATACTTTCGAAGCGTTAGGTATAGTAAACTAATGAATATAAATAGGACTCTATGTAGTTGTTTAGTTTAGGGGGGACAGAAATGGAAAAAAATATAGCGATGATTCACACACTTGCTATTGGTATGCCGAAAGAGTTGCATTATAGTAATGGGCGCTCAATGATTACAGGGATTGAAAAACGAAAAGTACAAGAAGTATATTTGTCCGTTCGTGGATTTGAGGGGGACGATGTAGCAGATAAAAAACATCATGGCGGTCCTGACCGTGCCGTTTGTTTATATCCTGCGGAGCATTACATACAATGGGAACAGGAACTTGGTAAACCGTTGCCGACAGCAGCATTCGGTGAAAACTTAACAGTAACGAATATGTTGGAAGCGGAAATTTGCATTGGTGATATTTATAAAATAGGTGATGCTGTCATCCAAGTTACCCAAGGACGTGTACCTTGTAGTACGATTGATAAATATACTGAGGCGAACATATTACTCAAACGTTTAATTGAAACAGGTTATACAGGCTTCCTTGCTCGTGTACTGGAAGAAGGGACAATCTGTGCAGATTCAAAAATTGAATTAGTGGAAAAGCACCCTGAACGAATTTCAATTTTACATTGCAATGAAGTGTATTTTAAAAACAAAGATGCACTTGCGATGAAACGTATACAAGCAGTTGATGCATTAGCGGAAGATTGGGAACAAAAATTAGCAAAAAGAATTCAGCTTTTGCAAAGTAAAGTGATGAATTAAATATATGTAGATCAAGGGAGCTTTCTTGTAATTGATGTAATCAATTATGCCTCGGCATAATTGCGTGCGGAATCAGCTTTGTGTTTAGGCCTGCATATGTTTTTTGTGCGAAAGCGCAGTGTTAACGTAGCGACAGCAACAGATGTTTTTTGTGCGAAAGCGCAGTGTTAACGTAGCGACAGCAACAGATGTTTTTTGTGCGAAAGCGCAGTGTTAACGTAGCGACAGCAACAGATGT
>NZ_JBIWFQ010000038.1:40959-43591 GCF_044763105.1 Lysinibacillus sp. NPDC096212
GTTTTTTGTGCAAAAGCGCAGTGTTAACGTAGCGACAGCAACACGAAGTTGGTCACTCAGTCGTGTGTTGTTACTGACGCTACAGAAAGTAATTGTAGCTGACGCTTCGCTTTCGCTACAAAAAACATTTGTAGCTGCCGCTTTGCTTTCGCTACAGAAAACATTTGCTGAAAGAAGTTAAAATCCTCTAGAATTCGAATGGATCCTAGGGGATTTTTTTATTTAAAACGTTCAGTACTGACCTGTTTATGCAACGATTTTTTAAAATGTGAACATTAAATAAGGATTTTACACGAACTTTCGTGTATTTTTTATAAAAAATGTTCGGAAATAGGGTTGAAATCTGAAAAGTGAAATGATATATTACGATTGTAAATTAAATATGTCGTCGTATAATGTCGGGGATAAGGCCCGTGAGTTTCTACCAAGTTACCGTAAATAACTTGACTACGATTTTAGTTATATATACCAATGTATAGACACTAATTGATTTCACGCTATAGTAATGGTGATGAAATGTATCGTAGACATGCGACTAGTAGAGTAGTCAGCGTGTTTTTTTTGTTTTCGATATTGAAGACGACCATACGGAGGATTTCTTTAAAATGAAAAAGTATTTCATGTTCGATGAATTAGGAACTAATTATCGCCGCGAAATAATAGGTGGTATTACTACATTCCTTGCTATGGCTTACATTTTAGCTGTTAACCCTGGTATGTTAGAAAATGCAGGAATGGATAAAGGTGCTGTATTCGTAGCTACAGCATTAGCAGCTGCAGTCGGTTCTCTAATTATGGGTATTTTCGCTAAATTCCCAATTTCACTTGCTCCTGGTATGGGCTTAAACGCATTCTTCGCTTTCACTGTAGTTGGAGCGTACGGTATTCCATGGCAGACTGGTTTAACAGGTGTTTTTTTCTCAGGTGTTATCTTTATCATTCTTTCGTTAACAGGTATTCGTGAAACAGTAATTAATGCAATTCCAGTACAACTTAAATATGCAGTTTCAGCAGGTATTGGTTTATTTATAACATTTGTTGGCTTACAAGGAGCGGGCATTATAACAGATAGCAAAGCTACATTGGTGACTTTAGGAACATTCACTGGTCCAACTTTACTAGCTGTATTCGGGATTGTTCTTTCAATTATTCTTATTATTAAACTACGTAGTATTGGTATTTTCTTAGGGATGGTTATAACAGCAATTGTTGGTATGATTACAGGTGTCATTGAGCCTCCTACAGCATTTGTTTCAGCAATTCCGAGTGTAGATTCTACATTTATGGTAGCTCTAGATCCAATTCGTCATGACTTTAGTTCTTTATTAAACGTTAAATTTTTAGTAGTTGTCTTAACATTCTTGTTTGTAGATTTCTTTGATACAGCAGGTACTTTAATGGCAGTTGCAACACAAGCAGGATTAGTAAAAGATAATAAATTACCACGTGCAAGTCGTGCATTGATGGCTGATGCTCTTGCGACAACAATTGGTTCTCTATTTGGTACATCAACAACTACAGCGTATGTAGAGTCAACTTCAGGTGTAGCAGCAGGTGCTCGTTCAGGTTTCTCTGCTGTAGTAACGGCAATACTATTCCTAGTAGCATTATTCTTCTCACCGTTACTTGCTGTGGTAACTCCAGCAGTAACAGCACCAGCTCTAGTTATTGTAGGTGTTCTGATGGTATCTTCATTACGTTTAATTGATTGGGATAAATTCGAGATTGCTGTACCAGCTTTCTTTACAGTAATCATGATGCCTCTTGGTTACTCAATTGCTACAGGTATCGCAATAGGCTTTGTCTTCTATCCAATAACAATGCTTTTAGCGGGTCGCAAAAAAGAAATTCACCCTATGATGTACGGATTATTCTTTGTCTTCCTTGCATACTTTATATGGGTACGCTAAGTATAAATACACAATAGAAATATAAAAAGCACCTACAATTGTTAGAAATGAAACTAACAATTGTAGGTGCTTTTCTTATAAAAACTATAAAAATATAAAACAATTTTATTGATAAAAAATCTTCATCAATTTCTGCAGTAGAAAAGGGAAGTCGCTAATATGAGAAATCAGGAGGAATTTAAATAAGCGTTTATAGTGTTAATTTAGAACTTATAACATTCATGTGTAGTAGATTTATATACTATAGAAGAAACTCCCTTTAGCTCCTTTCAGTGGGTGTTTGTACACCCGCTGAAATAGAGGAACTCGGTTTAAGAACGCCGCGTACTGAGGCAATTTAACTGTGCGAAAGCGAAGCGACAACAACAACAACACGCGACTGAGTAACCAACATCACGTTGGCCTAAAGCCTCCGACCGATTCCGGACGCAATTATGCCGAGGTATAATTGATTTATTTAAAATAGTTTTACTTTAATAATTCACTTGCAAACTTAATATTAAGGTGATATATTTATAAACGTTGTTACGAAAGAAACAACAACAACTAAAAAATACTAACACAAATAGTTGACATAGAGTTAACGACATGTTAAAGTATAGAAAGTCACTTAAATGTGACAAACAAATGAACCTTGAAAACTGAACAAGCAAAACGTAATCAATAAAGTTTTTAGTAGCTAACCTTGAGTTGGTGAACGAAACAAAATTTTGGACATCAAA
>NZ_JBIWFQ010000039.1:0-41609 GCF_044763105.1 Lysinibacillus sp. NPDC096212
AATGTTTGTGTGGTAACTACATTCTACACGAGGTCGTTATGGGCTTCCTTTATATTGACTTCTAGGTGTTGCACTTAATATTACAATCCGTCATATAAAAAAGCGAACACTTACTTATTGTAATTGTTGCTGAGACAAACTCCACGAGATGAGGTTTCGTTTTTTACACCAAGCTTTATCAAATTGATTTTACCGTTGGCATTTTTTCTAATTTTTTATCAGCCGATGATGTACCGAATGTATTTCCTGTCGTGATGCGCTCAATACGTCGTTTACGCTAATTTATAGAGGGAGGTGGATAACATGCGTTATTTCCAAATTTTTTTCCTTACTTTATTTTTAAGTATCATCAGCTTTTTTGCTATAGCCTCAACAGGATTCTTTGTTAGTATAGATGGTATAGTAATGGCTGTTGGGCTAATAATAGTTACTTTACTTTCAATTATTATTAGCATATTAGTGAGTATTAATAAACAATTGAAAAAGAGAGTATAAAGTATTTTGTGTAATGAATAAAGAGACAATGAAGGTAGACCTTTTCTTTGTTATGCAAAAGCTTATAAGGAAGTACACAATGGTTATGGTCTAGAAAAGGTCCTTCTTATTTATTATATAATAAAGCCCAAATACTGTGTATTCAGTAATTTGGGCTTTTCTTCTGTTGTATCATCTTCTTTTATCCATCTCATTTAAAACCTTTTCTCCATCTTTAGAAGACATGTTGGTGTACAATGAAGTCGTTTTAATATCAGAATGTCCTAATTGATCCCTCAATAAAATAATATCACCACCGCTGCGGATAAAATCTACAGCAAATGAATGTCTAAGTTTATGAGGACTTTTACCATTTCTAAAGAAAGCAGAGGTGTATTTATTTACGATGTTTTGAATTGCTCTTCTAGATAAGGGCCTTACGACACCACCATAGACGCTAACAAAAAGGAAAGGGGATTTTTTAGCACCTGGATACTTAGATTCTCTAACATCCATGTACCTTTCTAAATCGACAATAGCACTTTCTAGAACGGAAACGGAGTCAGGCTTGCAAATGCAGGTATTGGGATAGAGGAGAACTTAGACGAAGAACTAGAAAAAGAAACTAATAATGATACAGAGCAGGAATATGACCCATTCGATGAGAGCATGTCTGAAACAGGACTTACTGAGGTTGAGGTTACATTTATCGATGGAAAAACTATGTTTTTTGTATTCCTATATATCAACAATAAATAAGATATTTCTTTCCCTTATGCTCCCCTACACCTCATAACTTACCACCAAAATTAGCCCTTGGATTTATAAGTTTAATTATTCAAATAAAAGATTGGTAAAAAATAGTCTCTAACTGTAAGATAACTACAAAAGGTTATTTTTATTATCAGTAAAGGAGAACGCCAATGGACGATCAAGATAATGTTGTATTAGACGACAAGGTGTTAGAAGAAGACAGAGAGAGCGCGCTAAGAAGGCTACTTGAATTAGAAAAAGCGATTGAAGAAGGTATAAGAAAAGTACATGAAGAAATACCTGAAGATAAACCAAAACCAATTGAATTAAATGATTTCTATCTTCCGATCACAATACAAAATGATTGTGAGTATGAAGCATATTTAGATAAAAAATTGGATGATTATTTAGAAGCAATTAGAGATAGAAAATTAGTAGATGAAGGAGTTTATAATCGTACTAAATTAAATGTTGAAAAAATTAAGCAAGCTCTAAGTTTTTATTATGATGCGGATATTTCGAAAGCTAAAAAAAAGATATCAAATATTCTAGAAAAATATTGTTGTAACAATTTTATTGTATCAAGTTTAGAAAGTTCTCCAGCGATACGAGGTATAACTAAAATTGTTGCTGAACCAAATCCTATTCAATCTGAATTAGCTAATGCAGATTTATCTTTTTTTAGAGCAAGAGTAGGCTCTATCGGATATGATAAAACCGATTTTTTACATATACCTTTTAATAAACGAGGCAACGTTTCAACACAGCGGTTTAGCATCGCCGGAGTTCCGTGTATGTATTTTGGACTTACATCTTATGTTTGTTGGTTAGAATTAGACAAACCCTTAGATAGAGATTTTAATGTTGCTTCGTATGAAATAAACAGTGACGTGAAGGTTTTGAATTTAGCTATATCACAAATGTTAATTAATGGATTATCTAACATTGGAATTAGTGGACAAAATATTGGTAGTTTAATTGAATTTTTCCCACTGGTTATAGCAACATCTTATAAAGTAAAAGAAAAGGGTAGAAGCTTTTGCAGTGAATATATAATTTCACAGTTAGTTATGCAATGTCTATCTGAATTTGGTATTGATGGAGTAGCTTATATTTCAAAACGTGTTGAAAAAGATTTAAATAGCTTTCCTTTCGGTGTTAATCTAGCTATTCCAATGAAAAATGACTCTGAATTATACAGCAAATTTGCAAAAAAAATACATTTAACAAAACCAGTTAATTATGCAGAATATAAAAAATTTGAAAAACGACCATACCCAAGAACGAATGCAGCTGCATATGCAAATTTATGGGATGACCAAAATATGTACTATATTGGAAAGAAAATAAAATATACTCAACTTACATTTAGTCAATTTGATGACTTTTTATTTAATGAAGAACATAAGCCAATAAGCTTTTAAATTCTTTTAATCAATTTTTTATATCAACTATAATTAGCTCAAACTAAAACCCACGCATTTTAATCACTTTAAATAAGTGGGCAATAAGCGGGAATCACAAATAGTAATGGATATACTAATTCTGCTGTTTATGCTAAATCAATATGTAGAGGTGATTTGAAACAACCTATTTTAGTTCATCGTTCAGATTTGAATTTGGGTCTCGACCTAGGGATTATGGCTATAACCCAACGAATGGATTTGAAGTGCATAAATGGTACAAATTGTTTATTTATTACTCTCTTAGAGTGGCAATATCGGAAAGCCCATTTGCTTTTAAAGTAAGAGAATTAATAGCCTCAAAGTTTAGAGGGCTTTGGGATGCAGGAATGTATGATGAACTTGAAAAAGTCTCAAAAATAATTTCTTTAAAAGAATCTTGGAGAGAAGGTTGGCTAGCTGTAAGAACAACAATTAGATTTGATGGCGAGGAATTGGATCCAGAGATATAGGGGAGGTTAAATGATTTAAAGTTGCTATTGGAGCCAAACTCTTTAATTGAACAAGCGAAATATTATTCTTTGTCAGGAAGAAGCATTTTAGATTTAGTTGACGCTCTTACTGTTATTGCATCTGCTATAAGACCTTATCAACAAGTTAATAAGGAGAATATCTTGGAGTGGACACCTTTAGCTTTGTGGATAATGGATAATTATTATGATCCAGAGTTAATCTTAGATATATTCAGAAAATCTTTTTACCCAAGGTTATGGATGGGTTCCCTAGCAGACAGTTTACAAAGGTGCCTGTGCTTAATTACAGCATTGAAAAAACACAGCAATTTGATAATAGTAGAATGGGCAACTGAAGAAGAAGAAAAATTTAAACAAACAATTTATTTGCAAAGAGAAAATGAGTTGAAAAGGGAAAGACAAAAAAATGAACGTTTTGAGTAAACAAGTTAATCCGGGTTGAAATGTTAAAGATAAAAACGTGCATTACTACAATTTAAGCTTGTTTTTTATCTGATTTATTAAGTTGTGTCTTTAGAATATTTAATAGACAGACTAGATAATAATTTTTATTGAATAAATTTAAAAATATAAAATATATAAATAGGTGATGTGATGAATATGTTTAATGAAATATTTAATTCTATTAGTTTAGATATCTTACCTGATAATATCAATAGAAGTAAATTTACTTCTATTGATTTAAGTAAGTTATCTGAATCAGAGAAATTAAATGATTTATTTGAGAGTTTAAACGATTTGTTAGAACAAGGAGAAATAAATATTGCGAAGGAATATGACAAATCCTTTAAAACTGATGATTACGAAAATAAGATAATTTATTTTACTAAAAGTCTAATGATATCAATAATCCCATATCATCAAAAGCTATTTGAGAAGCAATTTGAAATACCAAGTTACATGAAATTTATAAGGAAGCGGCATGTAGGATATGCTTACTATAGTATTTTGAATAGTTTAGATGAAAATATACAAAGTAATCCATTCCAAGTGAAAGATTTGTATTTAGGGTTAGCGAAATTTTACAAAAGTTATTTTGGTAGATTCAGTGATAATGAAGAGGCAATTGAATTAATATGTAAATACTATATATTTGATGATAAATTTTTCACTGAAAATGAAACAGAAATTATCATTAATGCTTTGTATAGGCATATCTCCAATGCTGGTACTCCTTTGTATTCAGGTTATGCATTTAAAGGAATAAGTTTAATACGTAAATATATTAAAAATTTGCCACAATATTATATAGAGCAGTTACTTAAAGAGTATGGACTATTTTCTATTATTAATAATAAGGTAATACGTAACCAAGTATTTGAAATAATAAACACATCATCTCTTAATGATGAAGATAAGAAAATGCTGAAATTCTTTTTCTTAGATAGCTTAATAATTGCAAATACATCGAACTCGTATATATATATAAAATATAAAAACGATACAGTTAATCCACTCTATAATCAATACAATATTAAATTATCTATAGATAAAATTGGTTTAATGGAGTTTTCAACGAATCAAAATTTATATGCATACTGGGATAATGACATTTCTAAAACTAGAAATTTTTACATTGATAGTAATTTACTATTAGCTTTAGAAATAAACTTTAAAGCTAATAGAATATATTTTATAGAAAATAAAGATACGAATTTTCAAAATAAAATGACAATTGAATTTATATATGACGATTGGATGCTTGAAAAATATAATTCTAAAGAATTTGAAACAAAAATATATAATTTTATATCTGAAAAAAATAGTACAAATCAATTAATTTATAAAGAATTCACCTTCTCATATCGGCTCCTGGCTTCTGCAGAAGTTAATGTCTCACTATAACCATTCTCTATAAATTTTAGATATGCTGAAATATCATCGTCATTTAATATTATTGCGTTGAGATCACGGGCTCTCCGGCTGGCCGTTTCTCCTTTTTTATGAGTTACAATCTTAGACATTACATTTCGATAGAAATAACATTCACCATTCTCATCCTCTGTTTCTTTAGTTAGATAATTGAAAAGGGATTTTAAAGCTTGGATCGATAATGCAACAACCGCTTCGCCGCGGTACTCAGGTAATTTTAAAGCTTTTGGTTTTCCTTCAGTATCATCTTCTTTTTTTGAAATGTCCTCATTACGCAAAAACTGAATATACATTTCTATTGTATCTTTCCGCATTCTATCTAACTCAGAGTATGGAATAGCAGCCACATCCTCAGCTTCTACAAGCCCCTCTGAGAGTAACCAATTAAAGAAGTGTTTATATCTATAGAGATACTGTAAAAGGGTGTCAGGAGACAGTCCAGCGGTTAATTTTGATTGTATATATTCCTTAACATAAAAGGGCATAGCATCACTATGATTTTCTATTAATTTACGGATATTTAATTTCTCAGGTGTTATAGCCATTTATAAAAACACTCCATCCCTCTCCAATTGTTCACAAAATATAAATTAACGCAAATAATCGACTTCTCTAAAACACCTGAAACCTTTGATATATATTGGTTTCGGGTGTTATTTATTTTCCTAGGAAGTTAATGAAATGTAGATTAACGCACTTTTATCAACCCTAATGAATGAGCAATACCTTGAGTTTAAAGATAATAGTCCTTCTTTTTCAAGTTGTTGCAGATATTTTAGAAATTCTGTATAAATAGCTTCGATATACCCTTCAACTTAAATTGATATTTAAATATAACTGGACCCAGATGTGGTACAAAAAGAGGATAGATAGAGCTAATTTCTTAAGCTCTTCTATCCTTTTAATTTCTATATATATTGTGGACCTTATATAAGGGTTCACTATTTAAAATAGTTTCAGCTTATTATGAAAGTCGGCCGCTATAGTCTTCAAATTTAAATTCACGAATGACTTTAATGCCTTCTTCATCGTTATAAGAAACGATTGATGGAAGATTTACACCATTAAACATATGATTTTTCACCATTGAGTAATGCGCCATATCTGTAAATACTAAACGATCGCCTGGTTGTAAAGGTTGTTCGAATGAATAATCACCAATTACATCACCAGCAAGACATGTAAGCCCGCCTAGGCGATATGTGTAAGCTAGTTCATTTGGTTGACCAGAACCGATGATCATTGGGCGGTACGGCATTTCTAGAACATCTGGCATATGGCAAGTTGCCGATGTATCTAAAATTGCTAGGTCCATAGCGTTTTTCTGTACATCAAGAACCGTTGCTACTAAATAGCCTGTATTAAGTGCAACAGCTTCACCTGGCTCTAAATAGACGAGAAGGTTATACTTGTCTTGAATGTAATTAATGATATTCACAAGCTTTTCAACATCATAATCATCACGTGTAATATGGTGACCTCCACCAAAGTTTAACCATCTCATTTGATGTAAGACATCACCAAATTTTTCTTCGACAACTTGTATAATACGCTCTAACGTATCTGAGTTTTGCTCACACATTGCATGGAAGTGTAAGCCGTCAATACCGTCAAGCTGTGACTTGTCGAAGTTGGCTAATGTTGTGCCAAGACGAGAATTCGTGTAGCAAGGGTCGTAAAGTGCTGTTTCAATTTCAGAGTACTCAGGATTGATACGAATACCGCATTCAATTGTTTTATCAGCAGATTTTACTTTGTCCTTATATTGATTCCATTGGTTAAATGAATTAAACACAATATGATCAACATAGCCAAGAAGCTCGTCCATTTCATGTTCCACGTAAGCTGGTGCATAGACATGAACTTCTTTGCCCATTTTTTCATAGCCGAGTTGAGCTTCAAATAATGAGCTAGACGTAATTCCTGCTAAATATTCACCCACTAATGGGAATGTGGAATGCATTGAAAACCCTTTTAAGGCAAGTAAAATACGGCAACCTGTGCGATCTTGAATCGATTTTAAAAGTTCTAGATTCTTTGTTAATAATCGTTCATCCACTACGTAAGAAGGGGATGGAACTTTTGAGAAATCAATTGGCTTCATCGACTTAATTCCTTTACATCTAACTCAAGGTCAAGTAATTCTGGATTATGGCTTTCTTGCCATGGTAGACCCCATTTATTTAGTGCATCCATGAATGGATCTGGATTGAAATCTTCGACATTCCAAACGCCAGGTTTACGCCATTGACCGTTCATCACTAGCATTGCACCAATCATTGCTGGGACACCAGTTGTGTAGGAAATTGCCTGTGAACCAACCTCGTTATAGCATTCCTCGTGGTCACATACATTGTAGACATAATAAGTTTTTTCCTTACCATCTTTTAGACCGCGAATAATACAACCGATGTTAGTTTTTCCTTTTGTACGTGGTCCAAGTGATGCTGGATCAGGCAGTACAGCTTTTAGGAAGTGAATTGGTTGAATCATTTGTCCTTCAAATTCAATAGGCTCGATAGAAGTCATACCAACATTCTCTAATACTTTTAAATGTGTTAAGTATTTTTCAGAGAATGTCATCCAGAAACGGATTTGCTTTAAGCCTTTAATGTTTTTAGCAAGTGATTCTAGTTCTTCATGGTATAAAAGGTAAATATCTTTTGGTCCGATTTCTGGTAAGTTATAAACCTCTTTTTTCTCAAGTGGTGCAGTTTCAATCCACTCGCCTGCTTTCCAGTAACGACCATTCGCTGTAATTTCACGAATGTTGATTTCTGGGTTGAAGTTTGTAGCGAAATGGTAACCGTGATCACCGGCATTTGCATCCACAATATCTATGTAGTGGATTTCATCAAATTCATGTTTTTGTGCATGAGCTGTGAAAACGCCCGTTACACCTGGATCAAAACCGCTACCAAGTAAAGCAGTTAGACCAGCTTTTTCGAACTTCTCTTTATAAGCCCATTGCCATTTATATTCAAATTTTGCCGTTTCAGGTGGCTCGTAGTTTGCAGTATCCACATAGTGTACACCTGTCGCTAAGCAAGCATCCATAATCGTTAAGTCTTGATAAGGTAGTGCTACATTAATAACAACTTCTGGTCCGAAGGCTTTAATAAGCTCAATAACCTCTTCCGTATTGTCTGCGTCTACCTGTGCGGTATGAATCTTTGTTTTTCCGCCATCTAGTTTTTCTTTTAGAGCGTCACATTTTGAAACAGTTCTACTTGCGATACAAATTTCCTCAAATACGTCCGAATTTTGAACACACTTGTGTACCACAACACTGGCTACTCCGCCAGCTCCTATAATCAATGCTTTACCCAATTGTCTACCCCCAAATTCAAATTAGTATTGTCAAACAAGCTGATTATACAGAAAATTGAATTACTACTCAATCATTCTTTTTAAATTTTCTACAAAATTTTTTATTTTTCAACAATAATTCGGCGTATACAGAGGGGAATGCCACGAAAAAAGAAGCATTTCGTGAAAAGAAATTCCCTCAACTACTGATGTAGAAAAGGGGGAAATCGCTTTTTTGTTCAATGGCAGTGTTCGAGAAAATCTGGGATGACTTCAAAACTATAGTTTGAAACCACCCAAGTTATTTAGAAAAACGATTCGATATTTGTTGTTTTTCATCCCCCCATAAATAAAAAAAGATCAGAAGTAATGTGCTTAAAAATCCCATCACAAGGGCATATGTGCTGAGGGCCACATCTACTTGACTTTGCATAGCGTAAATGAAAATCGCTCCTAGTGTTAACAAATTTCCAATAATAAGCGATACAAAATGAATTCGTCTATTCATAGCACAAGCCCTCCTATATCTAATTTACTTGTTCTCAAAAAGTGAAAATACACTTCAATTATCTCACAATTCAGAACTTTATCCAATGTTTTTTTATCTGGGGATTATCGTAACAGATGTATGTGTTAGCGGAGGAAGGCACGAGTTAGCGGCGAAAAGCCACGAGTTAGCGGCGGAAAGGCATGAGTTAGCGGCGAAAAGCCACGAGTTAGCGGCGGAAAGGCATGAGTTAGCGGCGGAAGGCACGAGTTAGCGGAGGAAGGCACGAGTTAGCGGCGGAAGGGCACATGTTAGCGGCGGAAAGGCACGAGTTAGCGGCGGAAAGACACGAGTTAGCGGCGGAAGGGCACATGTTAGCGGCGGAAAGGCATGAGTTAGCGGCGGAAGGGCACGAGTTAGCGGCGGAAAGGCACGAGTTAGCGGAGGAAGGCACGAGTTAGCGGCGGAAAGACACGAGTTAGCGGCGGAAGGGCACATGTTAGCGGCGGAAAGGCATGAGTTAGCGGCGGAAAAGCCTGAGTTAGCGGCGGAAGGCACATGTTAGCGGAGGAAAGCCATGAGTTAGCGGCGGAAAGCCCAGTTAGCTTCGAAAAGCCATGAGTTAGCGGCGGAAAAGCACGACCAAGCGGCAGAAACCTACGACCAAGCGGCAGAAACCTATGACCAAGCGGCGAAAAGTCTCCATCAAGCGGCAAAATGCACGATTAAGCGGCGAAACCCCGTGCCGAGCAACGCGAGTGAAGCGGCTCATCGGACGCCCTCGAGAAAACGCCCAATCGAAACGGAAATCAACACTCGCTATGTGATGAACCATATTGTTATCAGATTTTTAATGTGGTCATTCAGCTCTGAATTAAAAGAATTGTAGAAAAATTATTTCTATTTAGTTTGTTTTAGATTTAAAGATGGTAAAATACCTATAATACTTTTCTTTTGGTGAAGGTGAGGATTTTAATAGTGATTAAACAGTTTGATGAGCAAGTACAACAGATAAATGAATTATTTTTAAATGGTCATGTGAAAGAAAGCTATCAATTAGCCAAAGCACTGTTAGCTAATAGTGCGTTTACAGAACATGAATCTTTTCCAACAATTCAACAACACGTCGCATTGTTGGAAGCGAACGGTTATGCAAATATGCCTATTCCTTCTGCTGAAAAAGGGAAGCAAAGTGTTGAACGAACAGATGGCTCCTATCCAGAGCGTGATGTACTCGCTGCATATCTAGGAAGTGAGGATGATCAGCAATTCGGTAAAGTAGTAGATGAATTATTAGCTGGATCGGTCGAGGCGCAAGCGAATGCTTACTATACTATGGCTGAATATTTTGCTCTTGCTAAGGAGCATGATAAAGCACTTGTGCAATATGCGGAAGCGATAAAACTACAGCCAAATAAAGCTCTTTACTGGGGAGCATTCGCACAGTTTTTGAGTCGAAATGAAGGCAGTCCGTATTTGGCATTACGTCTTATTGAAGAGGCTATTCAGTTAGATGGCATGAACCCTCGCTGGTACTACATTCAAGGAAATATTTTTTTACAGCTAGTCGCAGCTACAAAAAATTTAAGCTATTTACCTGCTCTAGAAGAAGCATGGGAGGAGGCTAAAAAGCGTTGCTCTGCCAAGCAAGTAGCATTAAAAGTGGACATTGCGAAATCCAATGACGTGCTAGCGCAATGGAAAAAGCAAATGTTCTAAAAGAAAACATACTAACATTAGTAGTACAAACTAAGACAATGGTTTGTGCTACTTTTTTTATTGTAGAAAGTGAAGAAAGGTCGATCAGTTTTTGTGGACAAGTATGAGTCCATATTAAAAACCGACCAACTTCGCACCCTTATTTTAAATAATAAAAACTAAATGGATGAAGCCATCTCTATAGGAGTTCTTCCCTTTTTGCTCATAAACGTAGAAGTGAATAGACTGAATTTTCGCGAAAATAAAAATGATAATAAAGTTTCAGATAAATAGATTTAAAGCAGAAAAATATCATATAAATCAGCGGATTATCAAATCGTAGATGGTCATTATTTTATCTGAATAGAAAAATACTGATTTTTGCAGAAAAAATAAGTTTAAAGCAGAATATAATTTTGTTCGATTTCACTATTTGAAATATAATGCATTTCAAAGAGAAGAGAAGTTGTTATGATTCTAATAATAAATAAAAGGAGGTGCTGTAAATGGAAACAAAATTACTTAGACAAACATTTGGGAAATTTCCTACAGGTGTGACGGTGGTTACTTGGTTTGATAGCGCGGGTATTAATGGAATCACAGTGAACTCATTTACTTCCGTTTCGTTAGAGCCAGCTCTAGCACTAGTATCTATCGATAAAAAAGCAAATTCTTTATCTCAAATGAAAAACAAAGCTTTTACAATTAATATTTTAGCAGATCAACAGGAGTCCATTGCATGGCAATTTGCAGGACGGAAGCAAGAAGGACTTGAAATTACATGGATTAAAGACGGTATAGCTCCGAAAATTGAAGGTGTGTCTGCTTTTATCGAATGTAAACCATGGAAAGAAGTAGATGCAGGAGATCATGTGTTATTTATAGGAGAAATAATAAATTTTGGACGCACCGAAAGGGAAGCGCTTACATTCTTTGAAGGCAAGATGGGCTCGACAAAACAGCTAATACAACAATAAATATTTCGGAGAGGGGGATTTTCAGTTATGGGAATCAGAACAGGACAACAATATATAGATGCATTAAAGTCAAGAAAACCGGAAGTATGGCTAAATGGCAGTTTAATAGAGAGTGTTTACGATGAACCCTATTTTCATCAACCAATCCAAGAAATTGCAAAGTTATTTGATTTACAACATGATCCAAAATACCAAGAAGATTTAACGCATGTTTGTGAAGAAACAGGTGAACGTGTAGCAACTTCATTCCTATTTGCTAAATCTTATGAAGACATCATGAAACGTAGTAAAGCTTTTGAAGTTGTAGCTCGACAAACATATGGCTTGATGGGCAGAACACCAGATTTTTTAAATACAGTGGTGACTTCATTAGCACAAAATTCTTGGTTCTTAGCGAAATACAACCAAGATTGGGCTAAAAATATTGAAGCTTATTATCGCCATTTACGTGATAATGATGTGTTCTTAACTCATGCAATTGTGAACCCGCAAAATGATCGAAGTAAATCATCGCATCAGCAGTCAGATATGTTTACACATTTAGGTGCAGTAGAAGAACGTCCTGAGGGATTAGTCGTCCGCGGAGCAAAAATGCTAGCAACATTAGCAGCACTTACGGATGAAGTGATTGTCTATTCATTCCCTGGATTTGCACAAGGAGATGAGCGATATGCATTGGCTTTTGCCGTACCAATTGATGTGAAAGGATTAAAAATTATTTGTCGTGAACCAGTTCAAGATGGTACACGTTCAACATTCGATCATCCGCTGGCTTCTCGCTATGAGGAAATGGATGCTCTACTCATTTTTGAAGATGTATTAGTACCATGGGATCGTGTATTTTTATACAACAACGTTGAAGCTGCGAACTTGCTGTATCCAATGACAGGTATTGCAGAACAGCCAGCACATCAGTCAGGTGTTAGAGGATACATCAAACTTGCATTTGCTGTAGAGGTGGCTTGCAAGGTTGCTGATTCGATTGGTGTAGATCAATTTTTAAATGTGCAACGTGACCTCGGTGAATTAGTGCAATCTGTAGAAGTCATCCGTGCATTGCTTCGAACAGCAGAGCATGAATTTACAATTACAGAGCACGGTGAAGCTCGATTAAATCCAGATGCCTTAGAAACAATTCGCGGCATGATGCCTGAAATGTATCCGAGAGCAATTGAAGTAATGCAAACAATTGGTGCAGGCGGTTTACTTATGATGCCAACTGAAGCAGATTTCCTAAATCCAGAACTCCGTCCAAGCATCGATCGCCATTATGGTGGACGAGAAGGTGTAGATGCAGAACTAAGAATGAAAATCTTTAAGCTAGCTTGGGATCTATGTGGTGAAGGGTTTGGTATGAGAGCACTTCAATATGAACGCTATTATACAGGGGATCCTGTTAGGAAACGTGCTATTTACTACAATAAATTTAAGAAACAGTATTCTTTTGATTTAGTTGATTCAATTCTTGCTAAGAAAGAAGAAGTAAGAGAGAAACAAATAATTTAAATTGAACTTGGAGGTGAAGGATTTGATTTCATCAGTAAAAAAAATCACACGCATTATCGATTTATTTTCGGATGGCGAACCATCTTTGAGTAATAAAGAAATTGCAGATAAGTTAAATTTACCTCCGAGTTCAGTCCATCATTTCTTAAAAACAATGTGTAAAGAAAGTATCCTCTTGCAAGGCAGTGATAAGCGTTACCGATTGGGCTGGAAAATTCTTGAGTGGAGTAACAAAGTTATGTATTCCCAAGATATTAATTTTGAAGCAGGACCCATTATAAGTAATTTGATTGCGCGTTTTAAAGGTACTTCTCATATTGGGATGTTTGATAATGGGGAAGTTCGATTTGTCTACAAGGCCATGTCTCCACATGTGGATGTAGTACCAACGTTTGTCGGGATGACTCGTTATCCTGCTTATTCAACAAGCATCGGAAAAGTATTGTTAACGTATAATCCGGCATTTATGATACCGATGATGGAAAAAGGAATGTTTAAACAAACGACCAATACCATTACTTCTGTGGATGACTTGAAAAAGGAGCTTGAAGTGGTATATAAAAACGGCTATGCCATTAGCGATTTAGAAAATGAATCGAATACTTATGGAATTGCAGCACCTATTAAAACCTATAATGGACAGGTTGTGGCGGCTCTTAACTTAGTAGGTGAAAAAAGTTATATGAACGGTAAGGAGAAACATGCGATTGTTCGTGAAGTAATTCGTTCAGCAGAAATGATTTCGAGACAAATAGGCTATATGACAATTAATTATTAAATCTAAAAAACAGGAGGAATTCAAATATGTCAAATTCAACGCAAGTAAGCAAATTACAAGCTCGTTCTCAAAACCTTTTAAAAATCATTGAGGAGAACAAGAATTTACTAAAACCGCCAGTGAATAATAAAGTACTATGGGAAGACTCTGAGTTTTTAATTATGTTAATTGGTGGTCCAAATGCTCGTCGTGAATTCCATGTTGACCCATCAGATGAACTATTCTATCAAATTAAGGGTTCTTGTTTTGTAGAGGTTATTAATGATGAAGGTAAACGTGAAGTAATTGAAGTGAAGGAAGGCGAAATGTTCATGCTACCGGCAAACGTTCCTCATTCACCGCACCGTATAGCAGACACATATGGAATTGTCGTGGAGAGAAAGCGCAAAGAGGGCGAGTTAGAAGATTTAGTATGGCTATGCAGTGAATGTGACCATGAATTGCATCGTGTACGCATTCAAGTAACAAACATTGGTAAACAAATTGCAGAAGGTATTGATCACTTCAACTCTTCTAAAGAATTACGCCAATGTGATAATTGTGGACATGTAATGCCTGAGACGGTGAGTGAATGGCAATGCGAATAGATTTCCATACACATATTTATCCAAAAGATTTACCGAATTTTGCTATTAAGTATGAAAATGAAAAGTGGCCTGTCCTAGAGCAAAAATGTTCTTGTGGAGCGGATATTATGGTAAGTGGTAAAGTGTTTAGGGAAGTGACCGATCAAGTCTGGGATGCGAAAAAACGCATTGAGGATATGGATAATGAGGGTGTGGATATGCAGGTTATTTCACCTGTACCTGTAACATTTTCTTATTGGGCTCCTATTGAACAAGCAGTAGAGCTTGCACAATTCCAAAATGATTTTATTGCAGAGGTTGTTAAAGAACATCCAGATCGATTCATCGGCCTAGGAACTGTACCGTTGCAAGATGCAAAAGCGGCAATTGTTGAGTTAATACGGTGCAAGGAAATGGGGCTAGCTGGAATTGAGATCGGTACCAATATAAATAGAGAAAATTTAGACAGCGAGTATTTACTTCCATTTTTTGAAGCGGCAGAACAATATGAAATGCCACTATTTATTCACCCTTGGGAAACCTTAGCTCAAGATAGAACACCAAGACATAATTTTTTATATACAATCGGCATGCCAAGTGAGACAGCTTTAGCAGCAGCAAGCTTAGTGTGGAGTGGCGTAATGGAAAAGTGTCCGAATTTAAAGGTTTGTTTTGCACATGGTGGCGGATCATTCCCTTACATTCTTCCACGTCTAGATCAAGGTTGGGATGTTTGGCCAAATCTTAGACGTACAAAGTATCCTCCAAGCCACTATACGAAAAACTTTTACTTTGATTCATTAGTATATGAATCACAAAATCTACATTATTTAATTGAACGTTTTGGCCATGAGAAAATTATTATGGGATCAGACTATCCATTTTTACTGAGAGAAATTAACCCTGGGAAAATTATAGATGAGACCTTGGACTTGTCAGAAGAAGTACGTAAAGCAATTTTAGGCGAAAATGCTATGACATTTTTAAATGTAGAAAGGAGCAAGGTTTTAAATGGTAAATCAAGTGAAAACACCTGAAGAACGATTACAAGAACTTGGAATAGAGCTTGCTGAGCCTAGGGAAGCAGTTGGAAATTATGTTAGTTGCGTACGAACAGGTAATTTAATTTTTACATCGGGGCAAGGTGTCGATCAGTATCATGGCAAATTAGGTGAAGATTTAACAGTAGAGGATGGCTATGCAGCTTGTCGCCAATCAATGATTAACCTTTTATCTGTATTGAAATATGAATTAGGTGATTTATCGAAAGTGAAGCGTATTGTAAAAATTTTAGGGATGGTCAATTCTACACCTGATTTTATACAACAACCAAAAGTTATGAATGGTGCATCAGATTTACTAGTGGATGTTTTTGGAGAGCGAGGTAAGCATGCTCGTTCGGCAGTTGGAATGGCCCAACTCCCTAATAATACAGCAATTGAAATAGAAATGGTTGTTGAATTTTCAGAATAATCAAAAAGTGACTTCAGGAAATAAGGTAAGAGACTCTTTTCCTTAAAGTCGCTTCATAATTGAGGGAGTGAGAAAAGTGATGCAACATGCAACGATTAAAACGAAAAGTATCAATTGCCGTAATTTCATAAACGGCGAATTCATTGAGACTACAGATGGGAAAGTATTTGAAAATATAAATCCTGCGACAGAAGAAGTCATTGGATGGGTAGCAGAAGCGACTAGAGAAGAGGTTGACGTAGCGGTACAGTCTGCAAAAGCTGCTTTGAAAGGAACATGGGGAAGATTCACTGTCAAAGAGCGTTCTCAACTTTTACGACGTATTGGCGACCTCATATTAGAAAATGTTGAAGAACTCGCTGCTTTAGAGGCAACCGATACAGGCAAGCCGTATCATTTAGCTTTAGAAATGGATATTAAACGTGCGGCACATAATTTCCACTTCTTTGCGGATTATGTTACTTCACTTGGGAATGAATCTTACAACCAAGACAATATGGCACTACATTATTCAGTGACACGACCAGTAGGTGTTGTGGCCATGATTAATCCTTGGAATCTACCATTACTACTTTTAACTTGGAAATTAGCCCCTTGTCTAGCGGCAGGTAGTACTGCTGTCATGAAACCGGCGGAGCTTACACCAATGACAGCTACTCGCTTGGTTGAATTGTGTCAAGAAGCGGGGGTACCAGACGGTGTTGTAAATTTAGTTCACGGTTTTGGTGGAAATTCAGCAGGTGCATTTCTATCGGAACACCCTGATGTAGATGCTATTACATTTACGGGGGAAACCAAAACAGGTACCACTATTATGAAGGCTGCCGCTCCTACATTGAAAAAAGTCTCATTTGAATTAGGCGGCAAAAATCCTAATATTATTTTTAAAGATTCGGACCTAGATGAAGTTCTTACGACAACGCTAAAATCGAGCTTTATGAACCAAGGGCAAGTGTGTCTCTGTGGTTCTCGTATATATGTAGAACGTGATATTTATGAAGAATTTGTTGAGAAATTTGTAGCGCGCACAAAAGAATTAAAGATAGGGGATCCATTTGATGCAACGACAGATATCGGCTCTGTTGTTGGGAAAGACCATTACGAAAAAGTAATGGGTTACATTCAAACTGCGAGAGAAGAAGGTGGCAATATTCTTACAGGCGGTGGTCGCCCAGCTAATATAGATAAAGGCTATTATATTGAGCCGACAATTATTACAGGATTAACGGATCAAGATCGTTGTGTACGCGAAGAAATTTTTGGCCCGGTTGTTACAGTATTGCCTTTTGATACAGAAGACGAAGTGATTGCACGTGCAAATGATACAAATTACGGCTTAGGCGCAACTATTTGGACAAATGATTTAAGACGTGCACATCGTGTTGCAGGTCAAATTGAGTCAGGAATCGTTTGGGTAAATACATGGTATTTAAGAGATCTTCGGACACCATTTGGTGGTATGAAGCACAGCGGAATCGGGCGTGAAGGTGGCGCACATAGCTTTGAATTCTACTGCGAGGTCTCAAACGTAACAATTAAATTATAACATGGGGTGATAGCATGGTAGTGAATCTAATTGAATGGTCTAACAAATTACTAGAAGCGGAAAGAACACGCATTGGAATTGCGCCAATTACTCAATCAATTAAAGATATTTCATTGAAAGATGCTTACTCCATTCAACTTGAAATCATTAATGAGAAGTTACTGAACGGCCATAAAATTACAGGTAAAAAAATTGGTTTGACATCATTAGCAATGCAACATCTATTAAACGTAGATGAACCGGATTATGGGCATCTTTTATCGAATATGGAAATTACAGAAGGAAAAACCGAACGAACTGGTTATTTAAAGCCAAAAGTGGAAGGTGAAATTGCGTTTGTATTCAAGTCTCCATTAAAAGGACCTAATGTGACTGTTGAGGAGGTACTAGAAGCAACAGATTATATTGTAGCTAGTCTTGAAATCGTGGATAGTCGCATTGCCAATTGGCAAATAAAATTGCTAGATACAATCGCAGATAATGCTTCCTCTGCAAAATATGTACTAGGTCAAGTGAAACGCGAGGTCTTCAATGTTGACTTACCAGCAATCGAAATGCAGCTTTATAAAAATGGAGAGTTTATGAATGAAGGTAAGGGAGAAGATGTTTTAGGTAATCCGGCAAGCTGTGTTGCATGGCTTGTGAACCGTCTAGCAGATTTCAACATTGGTATTGAAGCAGGAGAAGTTATATTATCCGGCGCTTTATCGGCAGCATTGGATGCTGAACAGGGTGATAAGTTTACAGCAGACTTTGGTGAACTATTAGGTACAGTCGAGCTAGAGTTTGTGTAAAGGGAGGCAAAGCTACCATGACAAAAATTAAAGTGGGCATTATTGGATCAGGAAATATTGGTACGGATTTAATGGTGAAAATTCAACGATCTCCGTACATAGAAATGTCAGTACTTATTGGTATTGATCCTGAATCAGATGGTTTAAGACTTGCACAAGAGGCGGGTTTTCAGACGATTTCCAATGGTATTGAAGGATTTCTAGAACAACCACATTTGGCTGATATTTTATTTGATGCAACATCAGCAAAAGCACATATTGCACATGTGGAAGCTTTACAAGGTTTAAACAAAAGATTAATAGATTTAACCCCAGCGGCTGTAGGTCCATTTGTTGTACCGACAGTGAATTTGACAGAGCATATTGAAAAGCCTGTTGTAAACATGATTACGTGTGGGGGTCAGGCGACGATACCAATCGTCAATGCTATTAGCCGTGTACAAAGCGTTGCTTACGCTGAAATCGTTGCAACGATTGCTTCAAAAAGTGCAGGTCCAGGAACACGAGCTAATATCGATGAATTTACAGAAACAACATCAAATGCAATCGAGCTGATTGGCGGAGCAAAAAAAGGTAAGGCAATTATTATTTTAAACCCAGCAGAGCCACCTTTACTCATGCGTGATACGGTATTATGTCTACTTGAAGATGAAGCTAATGCTGAAGAAATTATAGAATCCGTAAAAAATATGGTCGCAAATGTAAATGAATATGTACCAGGCTATCGTTTGAAGCTAGATCCAATTGTAGATGGAAAGAAAGTTACGGTATTTATTGAAGTAGAAGGATTGGGAGATTATTTACCGATCTACGCTGGAAATTTAGATATTATGACGGCTGCTGGGTTGAAAGTGGCTGAAGAAATTGCAAAAACAATGCACTTAAGGGAGGTGGAAGTGTATGAGTAAGATCTATTTAACAGAAGTTGCACTTCGTGATGGTAGTCATGTAGTTGCCCATCAATTTTCTTCTGAGCAAGTTCGTTATGTAACGAAGCAATTAAGTGATGCAGGTGTACCGTATATCGAAGTCACGCATGGAGATGGTTTAGGAGGCTCGTCACTTCAATATGGGTTTTCTAAAGAGCACGATATTCAGTTAATAAGAGCGGCAGTAGAAGTTGCTGGAGATTCTAAAATAACAGTTTTACTTATCCCTGGAATTGGCACGATACATCAATTGAAAGAGGCTTATGAAGCTGGTGCTCGAGTTGTTCGTGTCGCAACACATGTAACTGAGGCGGATGTATCAAAGCAACATATTGAAACAGCGAAAGCACTAGGTATGGAGGCATTTGGTTTTTTAATGATGTCACATTCTGCATCACCTGAAAAAGTATTAGAGCAGGCATTGTTAATGGAATCATATGGAGCTGATGCTGTGTATGTCACGGACTCAGCGGGAGCTATGCTACCTTCAGATGTACAGGATCGTATTCGTCTATTGCGTACTAATTTAAACATTGAGATTGGTTTTCATGCGCATAATAATTTGTCTCTAGCTGTTGCCAATACACTTGTAGCGATTCAAGAAGGTGCTACGCGTATCGATGGTAGTATCTGTTGTTTAGGTGCAGGTGCAGGCAATACACAAACCGAGGTATTGGTCGCTGTATTAAATCGCATGGGTATTGAAATAGGCATAGATTTATACAAAATGCTCGATTTGGCTGAATATGTTCGTGCCAATATTTTGCCACATCCTCAAGATATTACGACAGGTAGTTTAGTAATGGGCTATGCTGGCGTATATTCGAGCTTTTTACTTCACGCAAATATAGCCGCTGAAAAAGTGGGCGTCGATGCTAGAGATATTTTAGTAGAGTTAGGCAAATTAAATGTTGTAGGTGGACAAGAAGATACAATCATTGAAGTAGCACAGAAAATCGCACAACAGAAAGTGGGGAGCGTATAGTGTCTTTATTTGAATATGCAGAGCGAGTAGCGGAAGCACAAGCAACAACAGAGGCAATTGAAAAGATTACCGAATCAAAACCAAATCTTACAGTAGAAGAAGCATATGAAATTCAGAAAATTAGTATGGAAAAAACGATGACAGCTGACAATCGGTTTATCGGTTGGAAAATGGGCCTAACGAGCATTGCTAAACAGCAACAAGTGGAGGTGAATTCTCCAATTTATGGGCGTTTAACTTCAAAAATGAATCTTAGGGCAAATGAGATTACAGCTTCTGAATATATCCATCCACGTGTTGAAGCAGAGGTGGCCTTTGTTTTTAAAAAAGAGCTACAAGGTGCGGATTTAACACCTTTAGAGGTTTGGGATGCGATTGAAAATGTATTTCTAGCACTTGAAGTAATTGATAGCCGCTATAAGAACTTTTCATTTACATTACCTGATGTAATAGCTGATAATGCTTCTTCATCAAAAATATGGTTGAGTGCGCAAGCGTTTTCACCATATGCATGTGATTGGGCTTCTACAGAAGTTATTTTGAAACAAAATGGAGAAGAAAAATTACATGGTACAGGAGCAGCGGTGCTAGGTCATCCAATTTATTCAGTCATCGAATTATTAACGATGTTAGCAAAAGAAGGTAGGGGGATTTTACCTGGTCAACTAGTTTTAACAGGTGGCATAACTGATGCAATTCCAGTAAAAGCCGGTGATGAAGTAGAAGCAGACTATGGGACACTCGGCAAACTAACATTAGTTGTGAAGTAGCGAGGACTAAGTATGCCAATTGTTCAAATTCAGTTGTTAGAAGGACGGTCTGTGGAGCAAAAGAAAGAAATTATTCAGGGAGTAACAGCTGCCATTGTTCAAACGGCACAAGTTCCAAAGGATAGTGTACGCGTTATTTTAATAGAAGTATCACCCATTCATTGGGGAACAGGTGGAAAGACGAAGGCGGAGCAATAACAAATGCAACATAATAAATCAAAAATAGAGGGGATATTTTATTATGAAAAAACCGCTAAAGTTTACGCTAGTTAGTTGTTTACTAGCACTTTTATTTGTATTGGCAGCTTGTAGTAACTCGAACGCAACAAAGGAAACAGACAACAAATCAGCTGAATCAACAAATAGTTCGGGTAGAGATATTCCGGAGATGAAATTTAAGCTTGCACATATTACATCAACAGATCATATGTGGCATAAAGCAGCTGAAAAATTTAATGAAGAATTAAAGGCACGTTCAGATGGCAAGATGGAACTTGAAATTTACCCTGCGAGTCAATTAGGTACTGAAGCAGATATGGTACAACAAGTAGAAGCAGGCTCAATAGACTTTGCTTTTATTACAGCCGCGTATTTAAGTGCACGTACACCTGAGATGTCCGCGTGGTTCGCACCGTACACTTTTAAAAATTTACAAGAAGCATCTGATGCAAGTCATACGGATATTGCCCGTGAAATTTTAGGGAAAATAGAAGGAACTGGCTTAAAAGGGTTAGATTACTTATTCGCTGGTCAACGTACGATGGTATTCAAATCAAAAGAAGTTAAAAAAGCTTCTGATTTAGAAGGTTTAAAAATGCGTGTAACACCAAGTCCGCCGCTTCAAATATTCTATAAAGAAGCGGGAGCTGCGCCAGAAGGTTTACCATTACCAGAAGTATATTCAGCTTTACAGACAGGCGTTATTGACGGAATGGATATGGACTTAGATGCGACAATCACAAATAAATACTCTGAAGTAGCCAAGTATGTAGCTGTTACAAACCACATGGTATGGCCATCAATTGTCGTCACAAATGAGAGGATGCTTGATGGATTATCTGAAGAGGCTCAAAAAATTATTAACGATTCCTTACAAGCAGCAATAGCTTATGCAGTAGAAACTCGCTCTGGACAAGAAGAAGAATTCAAAAAGGAACTTGCCAGTCAAGGAATGACTGTTTATGAGTTAGGTGCAGATGTATTTAAAGAGCAAATCGAAGCTTTCGATGCCGAGTACAGTGCGAAATCAGATTTGATTAAACAGTTTATCAAAGAATTCCGTAAGTAAATTAGGGGGAATGGCTAAATGGCGAAAATTAGTCAAGGCATTACTAAAATCGAAGAATTTCTGATGACCATTTTAATGGCTGCTCTAGCTGTCTTAATGATATTAGCTGTTATTTTTCGTTATTTTTTAAAAGATCCCATCCCTTGGGCTGGTGAAGTTTCGATTTTCTTATTAATATGGACTTCGTTTATCGGAGGAAGCTGGGGCCTGAAATATGGCACCCAGGCTTCTGTTACATTTTTATACGATGCTGTATCCGAGCGTAATAAGAGAATATTGAGGATTATTCAGGATTGCATCATGATTGCATTCTTATTTATATTAATCTATTACTCTTATAAATGGATGATGCACCCATCTATGTTGCTACAAAAATCTAGCTCATTGCAATTGCCAATGTGGATTCCATATAGTGCAGTATCTGTTGGATTAATTTTTGCAGCAATTCATCTTATTTCACATTTGATTGACACAATTATGAATAGAGAGGGAGAAAATACATGACATATATTGTACTCGTAATTTTCTTTCTTTTACTTATAATTGGTATTCCAATCTCGATGGTGCTTGGTATTACGACAGTTATTTATTTCATATTAAATGGTCAGATGACATTATTAAATTCTACACCATTACGTATGTATTCAGGTCTTGAAAATTTTGGACTATTAGCGATTCCGTTATTCATGTTAATGGGGGAAATTATGAATGAGGGAGGAATTACAACGAGGCTTGTTCAATTTGCTCGTGTACTTATCGGGCATTTTAGAGGAGGATTGGCCTATGTTACAGTTGTTGCTAATATGTTCTTAGCATCGATTTTAGGATCAGCTAATGCCCAAGCTGCGATGATGAGTAAAGTAATGGTACCGCAAATGGAAAAGGAGGGTTATAAACGTGAATTCGCAGCGTCTATAACGCTAGCATCTTCTATTATCGCACCTATTATTCCACCAAGTATGATTTTCATTATTTATGGTACGTTATCAAGTACATCGGTTGGTGCTTTATTTATGGCTGGAATTGTCCCAGGGATTATTTATGGACTTGTTTTTATTTTAGTTATTTCTTATATGGGCTATAAACAAAATTTCCCGAAAAGTGAACGTGCTTCGTGGACAGTTATTAGAAGCAATACATTACAAGTAGTTCCAGCACTATTAATACCAATTACAATTGTTGTAGGTATTTTAACGGGTGTATTTACAGCAACAGAATCTGCTGCTATTGCTTGTTTACTAGCAGTAATTGTAGGTTTATTTTTCTATAGAGAGTTAGATATTAAGAAGCTCCCTAAAATGCTGATCAATACGGTGACAAATACTGCAACGGTAACGTACTTAATTATTATGGCAAATATTTTTGGATGGATGATTGCATTTGAACGGATTCCACAATTGTTAGTAGAAAGTATGTTAAGTATTACAGAAAGTCCATGGGTATTCTTATTATTAGTGAATTTAGCATTGTTAATAGTCGGCATGCTACTAGATGGAATTGCAGCATTAATAATTCTAGTACCTGTAATGATGCCACTCGTAATAGCATTTAATATTGACCCGGTGCATTTTGGAGTCATCATTTGTATTAACTTAACGTTGGGCTTATTAACACCGCCAGTAGGTACAGGACTTTTCATAGTATCATCGATGGCGGATGTGAAATTCGAAACGCTAGTAAAGAATGTTTTTCCATTTATAGTTATTTCATTTGTCGTACTATTATTCCTGACATATATTCCGGACCTTGTATTATTCGTACCAAAATGGTTGGGGGTGTAGGGAGTATTTAGTTAAAAGTATTTAGGTATATTAATTTTTACAAGGTAATGGCAAAAGTGGTGGTTAAATTTAGCTAAAAAACAAATCTGAAAAGTTCTATTACTTTATTAGGTAGAAATAAATCTTTGCGAATGTGCTCATTAAGAGTAAAAGGTGGTTTTGATAAATTATGCAACAGATGAAATTTATCGCAATGTGGATCATCATTGCTCAATTTTTAACTGCCTTTGTTGGGAGAAGCATTAGCCCTTTAATGTTCTATATTAGTGCTGACTTATCACTGAATAAAGGGCAGTTAGGATTCCTTCCAACTGCCCTTTTTATTGGTCAATTTATAGCAACGTTGATAATTGGGTATTTAGCAGATCGATTAAGTACCCGTAAAATGATGGTTTGCTTGATGACTGTTGTTGGAACAGGCTTTTTAAGTTTTGCTTGGATAGACAATTATTCGTTGGCCTTACTATTTGTTGTACTAGCAGGGATGGGTTATGGAGGAATGCATCCTGTCACAAATCGTTTTCTTGTGAATACACTTCCGGTAAATAAAGTTTCATTACTAATGGGTGTAAAACAGATGTCTATCACACTAGGGTCAGCAGGCTCGAGTGTTGTGTTGATTCCGTTGGTAGCGTCCATCGGTTGGCGCTACACATTGTCGGTTGCAGCAGTATTATTATTATTGTTTAGCTTCATCATACCTTTTGTATTAAAGACAAAAGAAGATTCACAAAGTGAGATGGCTACTAAGATGCCTTTACGTCAGCAGTTACGCATTTTCTTTCACTCAAAATGGCTATTTTTTACGAATAGCTCTGCATTCATATTAATGGGTGTTCAAATTACATTTAACACGTACATTATATTATTTTTGTATGAAATAAAGGACTGGTCAATTTATAGTGCTGGAATATGCTTGGCTATCTCTGAAATAAGTGGGGCATGCGGGCGAGTGTTGTGGGGTATTATTAGTGATAAATTTTTTAATAGAAATCGATGGGGCGTATTGTTAATCATTACAATGCTGAGCACAATTGGGATAACCCTTATGTACTTTATACATTCCTCTAGTTTAATAGTTATATGTATAGCTATTGTAGGTTTTTCTCTTGCTGGCTTTAATGGTATATGGATGACGCTAGCTGTTGAAAGTGTGGAAAAATCTATGAGTGGTTTTGCAAGTGGATTTAGTATAATGGTTGCATCCATTGGTGTATTTTTAATTCCACCTATTTTCGGTTCACTTGTAGAATATTGGGGTTATTCGGGAGGTGGGATGTTTTTACTTAGTTTATTTGCTTGCTGTGCAATATTGATGGTAATTGCTCTGTTAACTGTAAAGAAAGTCAACATTCAAAACGGCTAACTGACCTGCATCGTCCTGTGACATTACCGAAATGACTGACAGCGTCCAGGGCGCAAATCAAACTCCGGATGTAATTATGCCAAAGCGAATTAAATGGCAATAAGAATAGATTTCCCAATAATATCATACAAATAGATTAACTAAGTATCAGTATATAAAAAATGAATATTTATTAGTGAAAATAACATTTTATGTATTTTTATGCTACAATACAATTATAAACGGACGTATGAAACTTATCTTATTGCATGAAAGAAGTGTTTAGTTGAGTCTATATGTAGCGTATGTATTGGTAGGACTTGCGATTGCCATGCCTGTTGGGGCTATTACAGTAGAAATGACAAAGCAAGGACTAAAAAATGGCTTTATGCATGGTTGGGCTGTCGGTCTTGGTGGTATGACAATTGATTTTGTATTAGTTTTTGCATTGTATATGGGATTAGCGTCCATTTTAGCAATGCCAATCATTCAAATTCCTATGTGGATTATAGGAGCGGGCTTTTTATTCCTTTTAGGGCTGGACTCTATAAAAAATGCTGATCATGATATTACGCTTGCAGGAGAGAAAGTGACAAAATCATTTTTTACTTCTTATCGTAATGGTTTACTAGTTGCAATCTCACCTGGAAATCTAGTATTCTGGGTAAATGTTTTCGGTGTTGTACTAGCTAAATCATATGGGCAAGGACAGTCAGCAAACTTTTTAGTGATTGCGGCAGGGGTTCTCAGTGGCATATTGCTGCATGATATTGGTTTGATGACCATTGTTTCAGTTACCCGTAAAGCAATGAGTCGTAAGTTCATTAAGTCGCTTACGATGGTTGCGGGCGTTTTATTAATAGGCTTTGCCGGATATTTTATTTATGAATTTATACAAGCCATTAAGATTTATATATAAAAAGTGCGATCCTTATATTATCTTAGGGTGACAACCTTCAAACGTATGTAAAGAAATGAGACTAGGACAGAACTCGTTTATTTTGAAAAATAACAAAAAGAGATAATAACTTTTCTGCTTCATCAAAGTGAATTTTCATCTAAAATCAAAGAAATGTTAGACCGATTATATCTAGGTCTAACATTTTTCTTTTTGTCTCAGCTCATTTTTTATGAGGAGTTAAATAAAAGTCACTCTAAAACAAGGAGTATGTGAAAATGAGTATAGCAACCTATATTGGTTTAAATTTTCCAGTAAAACTTAATGAGTATTATACGGAGGATGAAGTTGAAATTGATTATGTTTTCTCGGATGAAGAAGATCGTGATGTAGTTAAACAGAAGCATTTTACTACGCCTTATATTTATGAAGTTTATGAGAAAGGTAACCCTATTTGGCAAATGAATGAATATCAAAAGATTCATTCACCACATAACTATGAAAATTCCAAAAAGACTTTTCTCTATTTATGTCACTTACTAAAAGAGTTGCTCCCACAAGGTGATTATTGTGAAGTTTATATTTGTTGGTTGGGTGAAGAAGATGAAGAGCGTGAGGGTGAGTTGAAAATTGATTTAAATAATCCACAGATTGAAGCAATAGATATTTATGAAAAATACTTTATCCGAATAGAAAACTAAAAGTCCAACTCAAAATAAAAATAGTATGTATATAAAAAGAGGATAACCAGCCTCTATAATAGACTAATTATCCTCTATTCCTATACCCTTATATAATCAGAAGATCGCACTTTTTTATTTATCCCACATTAACGGGCAGTAATGAAGAAGACCGGTTTCACTATGCTGAAATCTCGGTATTTTCATGGATACAAGCTAAAATTTCTTCTGCTACTTGATGTGCTAAAGAAAGTTCAGAAGTGAAGCCTACACATGAACAATTCATTTCCCCTAAAATATAGCAATCTTCGCCAGCTTCGTTTGTATCAAGCATGAAATCGGCAGTCCATAGGAGCGGTAAATCATAATTGCCCAGTAAACTAGTTACGAGTGGTAGTTGTCTTAAAAAGTTTTGGACAAGCTCTTCCCAGTCTTCTGGTGCATCATAACGATAGTGCGCACCTGAAAATAGTGTTGCACTAAATGCGTCCTCGGAATCTGCCGGTTTTTTATGTACTACGTTAACTGGTTTATTTCGTAACATAAATAAGCGGATTTCGCCTTCAGTAATACGCGGAAGGAAGCGCATATCAACTAGCATGCCATTTGGACCAGTAATATATTGCTCACAGAACGTCATGAAATCGCTTAGTTTCCAATATTCCACATGATTATCCTTTGCTTCTGTACATTTAATCTCCGCATCAAGTGGTACTTCTGTAATTCCCTCAGCAAGGGGTTCAACCAGTTTTACTCGCCATATACCTTCTCCTGTCGATCCACGATTTTGCTTTAGGACGCGTTCAGTAATAGCAAGAGAAGTAGGGAACTGAGCTTTAAATGCTTCAATTGTATAATAAGCAAATGTATCATCAGGCACTAAATTCGTTGAGGACAGCTTTGATAATGCATCTTTAGAACCATAACCAATCATAGAATCAGGGTGTGGCATACCAATGACACCTGCATTACATAGTTCACGCAACATATCGAAGTACTCTTGTTCATGCTGTAAGTTTCCTGGATTAATACGTGATACATAGGCAATACCTTGCTCTTTGACGTAATTAAAAATTTCCTCTTTTTTTGTAACATCAAAGAAAATGACTTCTGCATCCTGTCCACGTTGTTTTAGCGCATTCACCATTGGCATTGTATCTTGTCGATAGCCGTCAGGGCCTTTATCTGTGCCACCACGAACCTCGAAAAAAATAACCTTTTTGTCCATAAAAATACCCCCTTGAATGATGATATTTTCAGTATAATAGACAGTTAAGGAAAAAAGATATATATAATATGTAAATTTTATGTGGAAATTCATAGTTTATAAATTTTACATAGGAATTTACGACTAATACTTTCGGAATTATCCTAGATTGGTTAAGCCTTCCTGACGATTCTTTTCTGAAAAACTGTAAGATATAATATCATGCAGAGAATTAGCATTGTCCCAATTAACTGAAAGCTCCCAAAGGCAATTTTAAGCCATAAAACACTTGTGATAACAGCTGTTAGAGGCTCTAGGCTACCAAGTAAACTAGTTTCTTTTGGCGATAAATAATGCAAACTTGCAATATAAAACCAAAATGCCAACATTGTCCCGAAAATTACGATAAACAGAAAGTAAGCGATTGTCGAAAATGCCCAGTTTGACAGATCAATTTGCCATGGCTGATGGAAAAGACTCATCACAATCCCGCCAATAAGCATTGACCAGCCTACAACTAACAATGAGTGAAACTGCTGTAAAAGTGAGAATGCATATAGCGTATAAAAAGCAGCCGAAAGACCAGATAATATCCCCCAAAATACGGCCATCGTTGGAACAGAAAGTGTAGACAACGAGCCATTTGTTAGTAATAAAAAAGTACCAATAAGTGTTAGCGTCACAGCTATTCCATCCTGCCTTGTCAATTGACTGTGCTTCGTGACTAAATAATAAGCCATAATAAAGAGTGGTGCTAAGTATTGCAATAATGTTGCTACAGCAGAGTTGCCTATAGCAATCGACATCATATACGTATATTGAACTGCCAGCATTCCAAGTAAACTAAATAAAATTTGTCTAAAAGCATTGTGCTTTGTTCGCCACATCACAAAAATAGACTCTTTACGATGTGTAATTTTATAAGCTGTGATGAGTAATAAGCCAGATAAAAGAAGACGACTGGAAACAAGCCAGCCAACTTCTATATTTTCCTGCTGAAATAGCTTTTGTGCGACGGTTCCACCAATACCCCAAAAACTTGCCCCTAGAATGACAAGAATAAAACCAAGCGTACGATTTTTCTGTGCAGATTGATTCATCTTAAAACATCTCCTAAACTATCAATATAAAGCAATTATAATGAATAGTAATCTAAAGAAATATCGATTTAATGGATTAAAAATATCAATATATTGAGGTGAACGAAGTAGTGACGTTAAAACATATTAAAATTGCGAAGGATTTACAAGAGCTAACGTTACATGGGACGAAGGAATTTCCAGTTGCCTTATATGAGACGGTTTTGCGATTAGATAATCTAGATTTTTTACCGTTACATTGGCATAAGGAAATTCAATTTGTTTATGTAAAAAGCGGTCTTGTGGAATACCGAGTAGGAGCAGATGTCTTTGTACTTGAGGAGGGGGAGGGACTATTTGTTAATGCATCAGGTTTACATGAAGCAAAGCCGTTTCAAGTAGAGATGGCTACAATTTTCTGTATTAACGTGGATCCCTTGCTATTAGGTGGACACAAGAACAGTATTTTTGCTACTAAATATGTACTGCCGTATATAACGAGTAATAGACTACCCTATGTAAAGCTATCAGGCCAATTGGCGCAAAAAGTAGAAATTGTGGCGAAATTACTGCAAGAGCAAGCCGTATTTTATGAGCTAAAGGTATGGAGAGAGTTATTAGCCATTTGGGAAACTATTTTGTCACAATCAATGCTAACAGAAGAAATACTTGATCCAGCAATTATTGTCCAGCATGAACGAGCAAAGGATATGCTTGATTATATACATGCTCATTATCAGGAGAAAATTTCTTTAGAAAATTTAGCTACACATGTTTTTTTAAGCCGTGCAGAATGTAGCCGTTTTTTCAAAAAAATGGTCGGCATGACACCATTCACATATTTACTACACTATCGTCTTCGTAAAAGTATGGAGCTATTACGTGATAGTGAGCAATCGATCACCACAATTGCTACAACAACAGGCTTTAGTACAGTAAGTTACTATATTGATAAATTTAAGAAATATACAGGATACTCCCCACATGTTTATCGTAAACAATTTTTTGATAAAGGTTAGCAGAATATAATCGCGCGAACAGGGAGATATCCGTGAAAGAGAAGTAAATACCCGCACTTGCAATGAATCGCTTAATCTTAATCATTAAATATGAAAAATTCCTGAAAGTTATTGGAGTAGACCACACCACACTGTTTATTTTTGAATCATCAGCACACGTTGTGGTAATGATCTTTATTATTGCTTATTTGACAATAATAACCACATACAATAAAGTAAAGTTAATAATAAAGATACCTTTACTATTAACTTTACTTAAAGGATGGATTTGGTGATGACAAAGGATGAAGAACTTATATATAAGCTTGTGGAGGAAATAAATGAAGCTATTTATTCGATGGATAGCCATTTCATAAAATTACATCATAATTTAATTAGTGATGAGTTATCCCCTAAGCAAATAATTCTTTTAGATTTTATTAAAAAAAATAGTCAAGTGACGATTGGACAGATTGCAAGTTATATGAATATAACGTCTAGTGCTGTCGGACAGCTAGTTAGTAAACTTGAAGAGCAGCAATACGTAACTCGGAGCATTAATCCAGAAAACCGACGTGAAATATTTGTAAATCTAGATACTTCAGGCATTACATATTTTGAAAGAGAAGAAGAAATAAAACGATTTATTATTTCAAGATATTATTCGAAGCTTGAGTTAAGTGAGGTCGTGCAATTAAAAGAGATTGTGCAAAAGCTCAATCAAATTGTATTAAAGGAAGGAATTATACATGAAATAAATGATAAGGGAGAGATTTAACATGGTTGCATTAAAGAAAAAGCAAAATATATGGCTAGCTTTTTTGTTACTCGTACTTGCTAGCAACTACACGCTTTATAACACAGGTTTTGGTATATCGATTTTACCAATTGAAACAAATGGAGTTGTTATTGGCTCATTAATTGATTTTGTTCTTGTAATGCCTGTTTTATTTCTATTGTATAAAGGAAAGTTTTCTTTAAAACAAGCGGTTATTTTAGCAGCAGCAGGTTGTATTGCAGCTCGTTTCATTATTCCAGTAGAACATTTGAAGCCGTTTGTTGCAGTAACTTGGGCTGGTTTTGCGATTGAAGGTACGCTTATCTTATTCGAAATTTTACTAGTTGCAACGCTTGTTCGTTACATGCCGAGAATTCTAGCGGATGTACGATCAACTACTTTACCAGATTTGTTCTCATTTCCAAAAGCAGTTGAAAAACATGCATCAAAGCATCCTATTATCCAAATGTTTTGCGCAGATTTTTTAGTATTTTACTATGCTTTTGCAAGCTGGAAGAGAAAAGAACGTTCTGGTTTAACTTTGCATAAAAACTCGAGCTATATTGCATTTATCATTATGCTAATCCATGGGATAGCCATTGAAACAATAGGGATTCATTGGTGGCTCCATGAAAAATCAATAGTTCTTTCTATTTTATTACTTATTTTAAATGTATACACTGTTCTATTTTTTATAGCGGATATGCAGGCCATTCGTTTAAACCCTGTCCATGTAACATCTGATAAATTGTATTTGTCTTTAGGATTGATGAAACGAGCAGAAGTTCGCTTTGAGCAGATTGAAGAACTTATTGAGGATAAGGAACAATTGGAAAGAAAATTATCCAAGGATACAATTGATTTTATAGCACGTGATTTTGAAGCGGCATATCCACAGTTTATTTTAAAAATGAAGGAGCCTGTGGAAGTGACTTTCATGTTTGGGCTGAAAAAACGTTATAACAATGTAGCCATTAAAGCCGACCAAGCTCAAGAATTTAGAAAAATGCTTATTCAAGGAATGGAAGATAATAAATAATAAACAACAGGTGCTAGCAAACAAAGCTGGCACCTGTTTAAATAGGGGATGATATTTGTTTAAACACATACCATTTATATAAAAGTCGGAACGGAAATCAACCTCACGTTATGGGCCTTATTTACAGGACTAAAATAATAATTAAAATAATAAGGACACACAATAGTGGGAGATCTACAAATCCCTTTAGCAATCGATTGCTAGCTGCCTGAATTTGTTCATTGGTTACTTGAAAGATTGACCAAATTTTATGCTCAAAAGTTTGCTGGATCACGGATTGCATCATTGAACGTAAAGTAAAATAAAGAATTCCAAGTACGATAATTTTCGCCCACGACGGAACAATAATAGTTAGACCGATACCCATTGATAAAAAACGCAGATAGCCGAAGAGATACTGTTTTTGGCGTAGCATCGTTTTACATACTAATTCCTCTATAAAATAATCAGAACGTCGAAACATACGCTTTGAATTTTTCCATAATAGGCGAGGCTTTTTTAATTTCGGTACTAACTGACTTCGAAGTTCAGGAGCAATCTCGAATAAAAGACTTTGCCATTTATAAAAAGCTGCTTGATCGAACTCCACTTGCTGATCAAAATGTTTAGTGCTATAAACAAAATGTCTATTATAATAGCTTGTGCAACAAACAAGAAGAATTACATAAATAAGTGCAGACAAAAGAGCTGGGACATATAAAAAGAAAACTGTACCGAGAATGCACATGAAAATTTTACTTACTAGCTGCTGCCATTTACGAAGCTTTAATTGTAAAAGTATGTTTGTAAAATTAGTTGTAAAAAGTAGTAGAAGTAAAATAAGTAATTCTAATATCGTTACATGATGAACGATTATAAAAATGGGCGCTAATAGAGCAAGGGCAGATCCAAGTAAAATTAGGTGCTTACTTAACGACCAATAAAGACCAGCTTGTTTTAACCGTACCATTTGTTTTCGGTTTTGGATTAAAAAAAGACGATCGGCTCGTTGTAAATAAGTACGAATCGTTTCAATTCGTGTAATAAGAAATAACAGTACAATTAAGAACACTAGCGGAATATGTATGACCCATGATGTACTTATATTTAAGATAAAGTCTTTATAAAGGAAAAAGCCTATGACTAGGGCTGGCACAACAACATATAAGGCGACTGTCCAATCAATGATGCTTGCCAGTAGTTTATAATTGTTGGAGCGCTCTAATTTTCTTCGTTGCTGCAATAAACTAGTCATGGTGATTTTCCTCAAGCAAGGTGTCGAAAATATCAAGAAGAGATGCTTTGTCATGGTTCACCGCTAAGCGTAACGATTCGAGTGTACCTTGCTGTAAAATTCGGCCATCATCAATCAAGATGAAACGATCACATATTTTTTCTGCTGTATCAAGTGCATGTGTACTCATTAAAATGGCGGCACCTTGCGCTTTTAATTCTTCTAATATCGTTAAGAGCTTACGCATTGCCTGTGGATCTAGCCCCATAAATGGTTCATCTAAAATATAAGTAGAATGCTTGTCGAGAAATGCTAAAATAAGCATCACTTTTTGCTGCATACCTTTGGAAAATGTTGTTGGATAATCGTGTAGTTTATGGTCCAAATGAAAAATTTTCAGTAATTCATTCGCACGATTTGTTAAAGAATTTTCTTTACCAGCTACACGCATGTAAAAATCGATATGCTCCCACAATGTGAAATACTCATACAAAATTGGTCTTTCGGGTACATAGCCATAAGTTCCTATTGTCACTTGACCATCGACTATTGGTAATACACCCATCATTGCTTGTAAAGTTGTACTTTTGCCTGCCCCATTAGAACCGATTAATCCAACGAGCTCACCACTATTTACTTGAAATTGAATGTTTGAAATAATAGCTTCATTTTCTATATAGCCACCTTTATGTATGTTAATATCTATTGTCATTCACTTCCTCTCTTTATTAATTTACGAATTAAAGTGGGAAATGTTTCAAGTTTTGAGGCTTTTATCGTTTAGAAGATGAGTTTACTGATAGAGGAATGAGGGAATTTAATAATGTTCAAAGGATCGTCTTTGCAATTGCCACCTACTTAATCTAGGTGGGCAATTGCATTTAATATATCTTCACACACCGCATCCCAAAATTGTTCCTGTACAGCATCACAATACACATATAGCTCTTTATTTTGGACATGCTCATATAGCTCAGAAATCATTTCTTTCTGAAAATGGAGTCGATGATTTAATGCTTCACGTTCTTCCTCAATACAAAACGATTTATAAATATCTGCGAGACGTTCAAGTTTTGCTAATTTTTGTTTCGTTTCCTCGTATTGTGTTTTGTGAAATCGCCCTACTGCGGTAGTCATAGAGATCTTTGCCCGATGCTCGGTATTTAACGTTCGCAATTCTTCCTGACGAATAGCCACACGATACCAAAATTCATATCGAATAGGTAAGTCTTTTAGCTCGTAGGTGAGCAAGGATTTTAAAATAAAACTAACATGCTCATAAGAATCTGTAGTCTTTTCTGATTCTTTAAAAATACCAAACATACAGCCACCCCCGTTAAGTTTAATACTACGAA
Organism: Lysinibacillus sp. NPDC096212; assembly: GCF_044763105.1. Classification (NCBI taxonomy): domain Bacteria; kingdom Bacillati; phylum Bacillota; class Bacilli; order Caryophanales; family Bacillaceae; genus Lysinibacillus; species Lysinibacillus sp. NPDC096212. The sequence continues at coordinate 34,515 of NZ_JBIWFQ010000039.1, forward strand.
TGAAGAGTAAAACCCTTTAATTTACCTAAATATTCAGAGAAGTAATGAAACAATAAAATTCTCTGGATATTAATAGAAATCTAGCTGAAATACAAGTTTAAAAGGATTAGTGAGTTTATAAAAAAATCTTGTTACATTTACTTATGTAACAAGACTTTAAAAGTTGCATTATAAAATTAAATTGAGTTTATGTTTTGAGGTTTAGTTTTTTTTATTATTCCTATTAATAACAAAATCCATAGTAAACTATTTCCAACAGAATGGGTTACAAAAGAGGCCCATGTTGAATTAGTAAACTGGGCGATCCACGGAGCAATAAGCATACTAGGAAGCATATTGATAAAATGCCACTTCAAACAAGCATGAATAACCCATGCCCAAAGTAATCCATTTACTACCCAAGCCCAATTCCCGAAAATCTCTTGCTGAATAGGAAGGAAAAAACCTCTCCACATTAGTTCCTCACATAGCATAGCCAAAAGGTGTAATGGAATAAATATGGCTATCATTTTCCAATTTCTATAAAGCGTAACACCGAAAAATTCTGATGGAGGTAATTCCATTTTTTTTAACGGATTAAATGGGGCAGGAAGATAACTTGGTGGGGCAAATATTGGAAATCTCGCAAAAAACTTTCCTAAAGGTTCGAGAAGTTGGTCAAAGACTATTGTAAAAATAATTGCTCCCACAACCCAGTACCAATCGTTTTCTGTTAAAGGATTGAAACGAAACCTTTCCAAAATATTTTGCCATGTCCATGTATTTCCCTCTAAATGATAAAGTAGTAGCGATACTGGAAATAAACTCATTACAGGAAACCAAAGGAAGAACCAAAAAGCATAAATTAATGGTACACCCTTTTTAACTAAAAGAGGTGTCCCATAGTAAACACCATAGTATACTAACGAACCTGTTATGCCGAAAATGAGTAACTGCACCAGATAGGACATTAGAAGACCCCTTCCGCATAATGGATATATTTACAAATATATAAACATAAATTATTATATTTTTCTATATATTTTTTGTCATAGTTACATCTAGTCTGCACTAAAGTTTCATAGGGCTCTACGTTAGAATAGCCTTCTAATTAATATAAATGGACAAAGATGATTATTAGCATACCTATGAAAATATACATTAACCAGCACTAGATTTTGCCACATGGTAAGAATCTAGTGTTTTTTATTGATGAAAAAATTCTTGAGTTATCACAAAATACCCTATTTTTTGCAAAGAAAAGGGCCGTTTTTGAAGAAATATGGAAATAGCATTTACAAAATAAAATTAAATGTGTTAACTTAAAAACTGTGATAAGTTAACTTAAAAGAGGGGGAGGTTAACGATGCAACATTTTTGGGTTGTTGGGACGGATACAGATGTCGGTAAAACGGTTATCACTACATTACTGATGCGTCAATTACAAAAGCATGATTTACAAGTCACGCCTTATAAGCCCGTGCAAACTGGCGAAATTAATGACAATGGGCATTGCTATTACTACGATACAGCAATGTATGAAAAGTATTCATTACAAAGTCTAAAGCAAGAAAATTTAAATGGCTATTCGTTTAAGGAAGCCGCATCACCACATTTTGCTGCACAACTGGAGGGTCAGCAAATAAATGTGGAGTATTTATTACGGCAAATGCAGTTGTTACAGCAAACATACGATGTCGTGATTTGTGAAGGAGCAGGAGGGCTGTTTGTCCCGTTAGATACAAATGGAGAAAATACGCTTCTTGATGTCATCGTTCAAAGTAAGCTTCCAGTTGTTCTTGTCACACGAACAACACTAGGAACGATTAACCATACATTGCTTACACTTGAGGCATTACATGCTCGTAATGTTGAGGTTCTTGGCATTGTATTTAATGGAGACACAGGTAGTCAGATGGAACAAGATAATGTGAATACGATTCTACAACATCATGATTTGCCATATGCGACGATCCCAAAGCTTGGGGATATTTCACAGATTGTTGACTACTCCATTTCACAAACTTCTTTGTTTGAAAGGTTGATCAATTATGAAACAAGCATTAACTGAATTGCAGACGAGAGATTTACAGCATGTTTGGCATCCATGCTCACAAATGAAGGACTATGAGCAATTTCCGCCAATTGTTATTAAAAAAGGACAAGGGGTATGGCTTTACGATGAAAATAATAATCGCTATTTAGACGCCGTATCTTCCTGGTGGGTTAATTTATTTGGACATGCGAATCCGCGTATAAGTCAAGCATTAAGCGATCAAGCGTTTACATTAGAGCATACAATCTTTGCGAATTTTTCACATGAACCTGCCATTAAGGTGGCAGAAAAATTAGTTGCCTTAACGCCAGATGGTTTAAACAAAGTATTTTTTGCAGATAACGGTTCTTCAGCAATAGAAGTCGCATTAAAAATGAGTTTTCAATATCATATGCAGACGGGAAAAACGACGAAAAAGCGATTTTTAGCTTTAACGGATGCTTATCACGGTGAAACACTTGGTGCCTTATCTGTTGGCGGAGTAGGGCTGTATAACGAAGTGTATCAGCCACTTTTATTGGATACAGTTCGTGCACAAGGACCGGATTGCTTCAGATGTCCTTTCCAAGAGAATCCTGGAAGCTGTCAAGCCCAATGTATACAGTTTGTTGAAGAGGAGCTTAGTCAGCACCATGAAGAAATTACAGCTATTATTATTGAGCCACTCATTCAAGCAGCTGCAGGCATGAAAATGTATCCTCCACTATATTTGAAGCGATTACGAGAGCTTTGTACAAAATACGATGTTCATTTTATTGCAGATGAAATTGCAGTTGGGTTTGGACGAACAGGTACATTATTTGCCTGCGAGCAAGCGGGTATTGCTCCAGATTTTATGTGCTTATCAAAAGGTTTAACGGGTGGTTACTTGCCACTATCCGCAGTTTTAACGACTGATGATGTATACAACGCTTTTTATGATGATTACGGTACAATGAAAGCGTTTTTACACTCCCATAGCTATTCCGGTAATACACTTGCTTGTCGCGTAGCCCTAGAAGTTTTAACAATATTTGAAGAGGACCGTGTGATCGATATGATACAAAACAAGGGTGAACGTATGCGAAAACTAGCTATGAATGCATTTGGAGAGTTGCCGTTTGTTGGTGAATATCGACAAGTAGGACTAGTCGGTGCAATAGAATTAGTCGCCAATCCTGAAACAAAGGAGCCGCTACCGAATGAGGAACGAATCGGATATCAAATCTATAAACGTGCCTTAGCAAAGGGCTTACTGATTCGTCCTCTTGGCAATATATTATATTTCATGCCTCCATACATCATATCTGATGATGAAATGAGTTTTATGATTGATACAACGAAAGAGACGGTCATGCAATTTTTTGAGGAGCGGGAGGGAGTAAGTTGTTCAAACGACAATCAACACTGTCACTTGTGATGATTGCGATGTTTGCCGCTTTAACCGCAATCGGTGCATTTATTAAAATACCGCTACCAGTAGTGCCTTTTACATTACAAATAGTTTTTGTATTTTTAGCAGGCAGTTTGCTTGGCAGTCGCAATGGATTGCAAAGCCAGCTCGTCTACATAGGGGTTGGTTTAGTTGGTTTGCCAGTATTTACGCAAGGTGGAGGCATCACCTATGTATTGCAACCAACATTTGGCTTCCTAATCGGTTTTGCACTGGCCGCCTTGGTAATTGGTTTCATGATTGAAAGAGTGGATATGCCAACGAAAAAACATTTTATCGGTGCAAATATTGTCGGGCTTTTTATTATTTATGCAGTGGCAGTCCCATATTTATATGTGTCTTTGAATTTTTGGTTACATATGAAAACGAGCTGGTCACATATTTTCGTAGTTGGTTTTTTAAACAGTATTGTTGCAGATTTTTGCTTAGCGATCGCTTCTGCATTTTTGGCCGAGCGACTTTACAAAGTATTTAATTCAGCAAGGACAATAACTTCTTTCAGCGGCAATCTCCCACCTCTATAGATGTGAGAGGAATGCAGATTTAAGTTATTTTCAGCAGATATCAAACATCAGCTGATATAGCCTAAGGAAGATTTTACGCAATTATGCCGAGGCATAATTGATAAATTATACAAGTAGAGAGGGAGAATGTGTAAATGAATTGGTTACAGTTAGCAGATGAAGTTATTGCAGGGAAAATCATTAGCAATGAGGAGGCTCTTGCCATTTTAAATAGTGATGATGATGAGCTTTTAAAGGTAATGGACGGTGCCTTTGTTATTCGTAAGCATTACTATGGGAAAAAAGTAAAATTAAATATGATTATGAATGCTAAAAGCGGTTATTGTCCAGAGGATTGTGGCTATTGTTCACAGTCATCTAAATCAACAGCACCGATTGAAAAATATCCATTCATTACGAAAGAGGAAATTTTAGCAGGGGCAAAACGAGCATTTGACAATAAAATTGGCACTTATTGCATCGTGGCAAGTGGTCGTGGGCCAACTCGAAAGGATGTCAATGTTGTAAGTGAAGCTGTTACAGAAATTAAAGAGAAGTATGGCTTAAAAGTATGTGCCTGTCTTGGCTTATTAAAAGAAGAACAGGCACAGCAATTAAAAGAGGCAGGGGTGGATCGTTACAATCATAACTTAAATACATCTGAACGACATCACTCCTATATTACTACGTCCCATACGTATGAAGATCGTGTTAATACGGTTGAAATTGCGAAAAAGCATGGAATATCACCTTGCTCGGGTGCCATTATTGGTATGAAAGAAACAAAAGAGGATGTCGTGAATATTGCGCGTGCACTTCATCAATTAGACGCGGATTCCATTCCGGTAAACTTCTTAAATGCGATTGATGGTACGAAACTAGAAGGGACGAAGGAATTAAATCCACGCTATTGTTTAAAGGTTTTAGCGTTGTTCCGTTATATTAATCCAACAAAGGAAATTCGTATTTCTGGTGGCCGTGAAGTCAATCTTGGGTCACTTCAACCACTAGGTTTATATGCAGCAAATAGTATCTTTGTAGGGGATTACTTAACAACTGAAGGACAAGAAGCAAACAATGATTATCGTATGCTTGAGGATTTAGGCTTTGACATTGAATTATCGGAAAAGCAAGAAGCCGCATTCTGCTAAATAAAAACTTATCCCGCATTAACGGGCAGTAATGAACTGCCCGTAAATGCCCGATTGGTGAAGACTAATAATCAGTGCGGGATAAGAAACCCCACTGATTAAAGTTTCACTTTATGAAATAAAATCTACTACTACTACTTAATTATCATCGAATTTGAAAGTCGTATGTGCGCCGTGGAAAAGGCGTACATACGGCTTTTTCTGTCGGACGGATAAAATCGTAGAAACGCTCAGGTAGGGTAAAGTGCTCGGGTTCAACGGGAAAACGCTCAGGTAGGCAAGAAAAGTGCTCAGGTTCGACGGTGAAACGCTCAGGTAGGCAAGAAAAGTGCTCGGGTTCAATGGGGAAATGCTCAGGTAGGAAGGTAAAGTGCTCGGGTTACCAAGAAAACTGCTCGCATGACCAACTGCTCAGGTCCGTCGAAAAACCCGCGATTCGCATATTAGAGATAAAAAGTGACGGATGCTAAAACGAAAAGAACTGTTTTTATGCCTTAAAAAATCCGGTTTTCACAAATTGTTCAATGAAAGCGTTTTGAAATTGAACAGTTTGTGAAGGGCTTCACATAATGCTTTATTTTTTTAAAAAATGGCGTAAAATAAGAATCAAGTAAGGAATTGTTATAAAACAGTTTGAAAAAAGTATCACGGTTTTAAGTGGTTGTTATATTACAAATACAAATTGGAAGGGAGAGTTTTATATGTGGGTTATTACAGTATTTGATAAAAAGGACGTTCGAATTTTTGAGTATACAAACAAAGATGAGGCGACACAGGCTTTAGCAAAATTTAAGAAAAATGCAGTTTTAACGTATACAAAATAATTTCAGAATTGAGCGAAGCAGCCCTTTTCGACGCTATAGCGTACGAAGAGGGCTGCTTTTTACGTTATGGGAATTATCAAGTTAATGACAAGGGATTGATTATATAAACATATTATTTGACTCATATTCTGCAAAATAGATGCCGATTCTATTCTAGGAAGTTAAAGCATTAAGAAAAGAAAAAGAGCACCATTCATCAGATGCTTTTTATACGGATTAAGTAGTTTACTGTTATTCAACTACAGACCAGGTTATTTTAAGAAGCAGGATTAATGAAATGTTTGAAGAACTAATTATGTAAACAATTAAAAAGTGGTGATATAGTGGGTTTCAAAACGAAAAATGGTGAATTTAATAATTCTGAGCATTTGATTAGGTCAATAAATTCAATTCAAAAAAAACAGTCAACCTTGTTAATTGGAATAGATGGTTGTGGGGGGGCAGGAAAAAGTACACTTGCAAATAAATTAAAGGATGAATTTTCTAATGTAACTGTTGTACATATGGATGATTTTTACTTACCATCCTCACAACTTATTAAAACTTCTACAGAGAAAAAGCCTGTTGGTGCTGATTTTGATTGGAAGCGCGTATTAAATCAAGTTCTTGAACCAATCAATCAAAATATAGAAACACGATATCAGCGATATGATTGGGATGCGGATGATATGGCAGAATGGCATAGTGTTCCTGTTGGTGGAACTGTCATAGTAGAAGGTGTCTATTCTATTCGCAAGGAATTATCAAATAAATACGATTTTACAATATGGGTTGACTGTCCAAGAGAAACTAGGCTTTCAAGAGGTCTTGAAAGAGACGGGGAAGACGCTCGTGATATGTGGGAAAATAATTGGATGATTTCAGAAGATATATATGTTGAAAAACATAAACCATTTGAAAGAGCAGATATCATAGTATTTGGAACCAATTAAATCTTTTTCAATAAGGAGTATTACCTTTTTGCTATTCAATGAAAGAGGTCCTTTAGTTAAATTTTCGATTCACTAAGTATCAAAACAATCTTTGAAAAAACAGCCTTCTTTTATTAATAAGAAAAGAGGCTGGGACATAACTAGCTTCAATTAGTGAGAAATCCGAATTTGAATGAATTCAAATTCGGATTTCTCTATTTTTTATGTTGTCTCCATAT
>NZ_JBIWFQ010000040.1:0-40801 GCF_044763105.1 Lysinibacillus sp. NPDC096212
GAGTTAGCCCAATTTATTTCACCAATCTGATGTTTAGATAAGGATCAGAGTTGAAAACTTTGTATAAAATTTTACACAATATTAAGGACTTGACTCCCTAATTGAATAAGTGAGAGTCTACATTACCACGCTTCTCACTTTATTAACTTATATAAATTATTGTGAATATGTAGTGTTACTGTCTCTTTTCAACAAATAACAAAATTAGTGTTGCTAATGGGCCTAACAAAAGAGAAAGTAAAAACCAATTGAACCCTGTTCTATTCTTCCCTTGTGCAAGTGCAGCATTTATCAACGCCAATGTACCCCAACCTACGACATATTGATTATCCATCATCTGTCCCCCTATTTCATTTAACCATACTGCACCGTTAGTGTAGATTTCTTCATAAATTTGATTATAACACATCCAAATAACATGCTTCATAAAAGGTGGCAATACTGTTAAATCAAATAAGCCTGACCTCGAATTCTGCTTACGAGTAATATAAACCATTACAACCTCCATAACTACCTAGCCTCTCACAATTCCGATATCTCCAAGACAAAAGCATTCTTATTAGTATGTAAGCCTAGCTTTATGCGTACTTGGTCTACTGATAAATTTCGTGTATGCACCGTCAATCACTCTCCTTAATTCGGAGTATAATGCCCTTGACACAACATGATAATCGGCTGTCATGACTTTTATTTTGGGCTATTAAAACGAGTTATGAGCTTATGGGGATTCCTGCGCTTATTTTTTTAACGCAAAACTGACGTAAGTTAATCGGGATAACTAAATTCTATATATTGCTCATGACTACCAACTATCCACTTAAACGATCTCGATACGTCTGACAGCGTTGAATAAGTGAGGTAACTAAAGAATGATAATTTCACCAGAGTATTCTCTTAAATGTTCAATGGCTAATGTCACTGCACCTTCTTCTGTCTCAATTAAACTCAATCCTATCTTTATTGGACTCCAAAATTCATATCCGCAGTCTTCTTGCCACATATATACTTCTGTTGTATAAAGACCATCCCTCCTTTTTATAATTTGAACTTTATATTGATTACTTGGAGACATCATTTCCTTTATCATCTGTTCCATCGTTTCACCATCTTTACAAATATTAATGTGTATATTATAACTATTATTCTTCAAAATGTTTAAAAGCTGTGCGCAAGTTCCGAACACCAGAATGCACCTGTCAGAATAAAGGGCTTTGGGGTCACGCACTTTCAACGCAAAAAAGAACGACCAACAAACGAGATTTAATTCTTTCGTTGATCGTTTTGTTATCGTTTTATTCCTTCACGTCCAAGCAATCGATAAATTGTTCCTTTTCCGGCTTTGTAAGTCTTGCGAATGTCAACAATTGAAACGCCGTATTGATAATCCTTAATGATTGCGTTGCGTCTGACTTCTTCTTCTTCGCCTTCAACTAACTTCGTTTACGCTCTTTAAACTTTCCTTTAGCTTTAGACCCCTTTATTCAAATTAATCATGAATAATAATCCTGTTTACCTTGATAAGAATAATACGATAAAATATGTTAGGCCAACTTCAAATTTGCACAAGGAAATATTCAACAGTTATACATAGGAAGTGAAGAATTGTATTATATAGTACTCTCAATAGGATTAATACTCGCTCTCTCGCAAGCTATATCATTAATTTTTATGTATCAAGACAAAGAATTGCTATCTTTCGATGGATTTAAGTCTCTTTTTGGTTTTTTAGTAGGTGTTACGTTATTAGTGATTACCCTACCGAGTCTAAAATCTATTATCCAAAAAGATTATGACGTTATTAGTGGAGAGTGTACGATCGAAGTTGGTTCATTCGGACGCCGTACATCAGCAACTTTTGAAATGATCGAAACTGGTGAACAATATACCTCATTCGATATTCCTGAACTGGATGCTTATGGTATGTCAATTCCTTACTATTGTAAGGTGTCAGTTGCAAAAGAAAATATGTTTACAAAAGACAATATGTTTACTATGGGTTACGAAATTTACGATGTAAAATCCCGAAAATTAATATTAAAAAATGACTAGAGACGAATGCAAACGTCTCTAGTTTTTTTTAATCACTATTGGCACAAAGACCGTGTATGGGATTGTTGGCAAATGAAATGCTTGGAGATAATTTTAAAAAAGAGCAATGCATTAGCGATTTTGATGCCCTTCTCCTGACTACTCCCACAGCTAAAGCAGTGGGGTTCTTATGTACTTAAGAGAAGCGTTACAAAGCTCTCCACAGATGGTGTTGCCATGTCCTGTGTACAACATCTTTGATTTATCCTCTGTTCCATAAGACTTTCTTATTTACACAACCGATGTTGTGTTGGCAATAAGTTTTAACGAAGGCAGGTAGCTCTACCTACGAAGGAATACCCCTCAATTACAAACAAATCTTGTTTGCGAATACGCACAGGAAGGGTTAATCCATTCCAATAGACAATATTCTCTTTAAATCGAATGCCTGCTTTATTAGATTTCCCTTCTACAGAATGAAGCATTCCGTAACGTTTAAAGTGTTCTTTACTCCCTTTAAATAGAACATCTTGAACCGCTTTCCAGACAGTAGAGGCGATCTTCTGAGAAGTATTGCTATCTATATGTTTTTTATAGTTATGTTGATGCTTTTTAATATACGCATGCAGTTGATATTCACTTAACCCAAAAGATTGACGAATGTTATCTAATTCTTTTGCAGTCTGCTTCAACTCTTTTGAATCATTCGATTTTTTCGCTTTTTGGTAGCAACGTAATTGTTTTCGATAGTGTTTTGATTCTTGCATTAAAGTATATTGTTTTACTGCATAAGACAAAGTTGTATTATAGAGTGTACGGGCAATTTCAAAACGTTTTAATAGAATATCCTTTTGCCATGTATCTATAAGTAACTTGAGTTCTATAACAAAACAATCTTTCTTCCCTTTCGTCATTACCCGTCACTCCTTTCTTTTTTTGATTATTCACAATATACAATATAAACATATGTTCTATAAAGAAAAAAGCACTTCATTCCTTCCATCTCTGAAGAAGTGGGCTTCCAGAAGCTCAATTCTGTGACGTCCACTAAAAATTTTGGAGGTGCAATTAGCTCTTTGTCATCCTGTTGAAATGCTCCATTAAAGTTTGGTATCTGTATGCCTCCTGTAAAGTCATTCAAATCAAATATCCCTGTTCTCTGTATATTTTGGGACATAAAAAAACCTCCTAACTAATAAAAGTTAGGAGGTAATAAAATTAAGAACTTTGATGGGTGTTCTATTCCCTAAATCCACAAATCACAATTACTTGCTTTTCCCCAAAACATCATTCTCTTCTAGGAACTTCGTATTGAATTGCGCTGATTTGAACACGTCATTGTTCATCAATGCTTGGTGGAACGGAATTGTTGTATTGATCCCAGGACCAGATACTTCAAATTCGCTAAGCGCACGATTCATTTTCGCGATCGCTTCTTCACGTGTATTGGCATGAACAATTAGTTTCGCAACCATTGAGTCATAGTATGGTGGGATTGTATAGCCAGCATATACAGCAGAGTCAATACGTACACCGTAGCCACCTGGAGTTACGTAAGTATCTACAGTACCAGCTGATGGCATGAAGTTTTTATAAGCATTTTCTGCGTTAATACGGCATTCAATTGCCCAACCATTTAATTGTATATCATCTTGAGTGAAAGGAAGTTTTTCACCAGATGCAATTTTTAATTGTTGTTGTACAAGATCCACACCAGAAATCATTTCAGTTACTGGGTGTTCTACTTGGATACGAGTATTCATCTCCATGAAGTAGAATTTATCTTCTTGATAGTCATAAATAAACTCGATTGTTCCGGCACCTTCATAGTTACAAGCTTCAGCAGCTTTAACGGCAGCGGCACCCATTTCAGCACGACGCTCAGAAGATAGCGCTGGAGATGGAGCTTCCTCTACTAATTTCTGCATACGGCGTTGAACGGTACAGTCACGTTCACCTAAATGTACAACGTTACCATAGCCATCCGCTAATACTTGGATTTCACAGTGACGGAAGTACTCGATGAATTTTTCTAAATATACGCCTGGGTTACCGAATGCTGCAGCAGCCTCTTTTTGCGTAATTTCAATGCCTTTTACAAGGTCTTCTTCTGTACGAGCTACACGGATACCTTTACCGCCACCACCAGCAGTTGCTTTGATGATCACAGGGTAACCAATTTTAGCAGCCCATTCTTTACCTGTTTCGATATCTGGAACAATACCAGTACCCGGAACAAGTGGAACACCTGCTGCTTCCATTGTTGTACGTGCAACGTCTTTAATACCCATAATTTTAATAGAATCAGATGAAGGTCCAATGAACTTAATGCCTGCGTTTTCACAAGCCTCAGCGAAGTCAGCGTTTTCAGATACAAAACCGTAACCTGGGTGGATACCGTCTGCACCAGTTTTTTCTGCTACGCTAAGTAAAGCTGGGAAGCTAAGATATGAATCTTTTGAAAGCTTTGGCCCGATACAATATGCTTCGTCTGCTAATTTCACATGTAATGCGTCAGCGTCTGCTTCTGAGTATACGGCAACAGATTGAATGCCTAACTCTTTACAAGCACGAATAATACGCACAGCGATTTCGCCGCGGTTTGCAATTAAAACTTTTTTCATGGTTGTGCACTCCTTACTCAGCTTTTACAAGGAATAATGGTTGACCGTATTCTACTAATTCACCGTCTTTAACAAGTACTTCAACGATTTCCCCTTGAACTTCTGCTTCAATTTCGTTGAATAGTTTCATAGCTTCTACGATACATACGATTGTTTCATCACCAACTTTGTCCCCCACTTTAACGTAAGCTGGTGAATCTGGATTTGGAGATTGATAAAAAGTTCCAACCATCGGTGACACAATTTTATGTAACGATGGGTCGTTATTTGCTGGTGCTGCAGCTGGTGCTTCTTCAGCTTTTGCTGGAGTAGCTGGTGCTACAGGAGCTGCTACAGGCGCAGACTGTTGTACAACAGGTGCAACTACTTCTTTTTTAGGTGCTACAGTATCAGTAACAACAACACCATTCTTTTTTAATTTAACTTTTGCGCCATCTACTTCGTAAACGAACTCGTCAATCGAAGAAGAATCTACTAATTTAATAATTTCGCGAATTTCTTGAATTTTGAACATTTCTAACTCTCCTTATGAAATAAAATCTACTACAAATACTATTTTATATTTTTTTCGAACAATTTGAAATACTTTAATGCAAATTAAGTAAATATGAACAAAATAAAAGGCTTTCCTTTACTAAACGAAAGCCTTTTCATTATACTGATATATAACAACAGTTTCAAATAAACAGAAAATTCCTCTTTTTCTCTCTATTTTTAATAGTTATTCGCGCTGAATTTTACTTGGACGTCATTTGCGCCTTCCATCTCTGTTTTTACCAAGTAAATAATTTCATTTGCTTGAGCTTTTGATAGCTCCTCAGCCATAACAGTTACCTGTACTTTATCACCATCTGCTCGAACAAACGCATCGGAGTAACCTGAAGATTTAATAAGCATTTCTAACATTGCTTCAGAGGATTCTTGTTTTATAAGGTTATCCATTTCATTATAAGCTTCACTTTTTTGTTCTGCTGTGTAATCTTTTGAACCGATCTTCTGCTCTAATTGCAAACGAAGCTGGCTTCTTTCATCACTAACTTGCATGCGCATTTCTTCAAATAAATGACTTGGAGAAGATACTTCCTTCGTCTCTCCCTCTTTCGTTGCTTCTTGATCAGTCACACCCGTTACCGCAGTTTGCTGTAATGCGTCATCTGTGAAAATAGTTAGTCCATTAAATTGTTTTGCTGGATCAACCAAATAATACACTGAGATAACCGCTACTAGACTTAATAATGTCATAAACCAAACTGTTCTTCTACGTACGCGCATTTACTTTTCCTCCTTATTCTCCATTGGAACGATAATAATTCGATGAATCGGCAATTGCATTACTTGACTAACAACAGCACGAATTTCATTTTTCACAAAGATATCTGATGCTCCTTCTGAAACAATTAGCATCCCTGTTACTTCTTTCGTGCCTTGTTCAGTTCCTCGAAAATATTGACTGAATAGTTTATTGTCATCCTTCTCAGCTGTCATATCTCCGTAATAAAAATAGACTTTAACCTCCCCAACACCTTTCATAGCCTTTAGTGTTTGTTCAAGTTTTTCTTCACTGGTCATCGAAGTTACTTGCCCATTCGTTGTACCCGTTTGATACATTGGTAAAATGATGAAAATTCCCACGGAGGCAGCAATAAGCATTAAGACTATAAATGACGTTGATTTTTTTCGTTTCTTTTCCACATCACTTGTACATTGCCTCCTTTCATCTTCTCTTTTTCAAGTGTATGTACGCTTGTTTCCTCCTATGAATTGATAAATGGAATCTTTAATAGCAATTGCAAAAATACTAACGTAATAACAAGCTTTGTAAGTGAAATTATTTCTTTATCTTCTGTTAAAAACACAAATATCTGACAGATAAAGAGCATCGCTAATAAAAGAATCAATCTATCTCCCCCCAGCCATAACTTGCACAAAAACGATGAGGAATAAACAAGAAAACATAAATGAAAAAGCAATTAGAAATGATACAGCACATAAGGTAAATAGAGATTTACTAACATGATCAAGTAGTTTACAAATATCATCAAAAGCAATCGGTTCTAAAATAGCAGCTAACATTTTCAACGAATACGCACTGACAACAAGCTGAACTGTTGGAATAAACGACACGGTAATAACCGCTATAAAAGCAGAAATACTAGTAATAGAAGAGGAAAATTGTGTCATATGCTGGAACATCGAAAAACTATCTACTATAAAGGAACCAACAACCGGAATATTTTCCTCTATTAATTTCTTCACAGGCTCTGCAACAGCTGCATTGACACTAAATGCGGCCACGCCACTCGCCGACATTAAAATGATGTAACAAATTACAGATGCCGAGACGATGCTCATAATGGTAAAACGAATCAATTCGGCAATTCTCGTAAACGAAATTTCTTTAACAATGACACTGCAGACATCAAACACAATGGCAAAAAGCACTCCTGGAATAAGCCATTTACTACTAATAATCGTTAAGACTTGTACAAAGAAAAGTAAAAAAGGCTGCCAAGAAGCAATCGCTGTAATACTGCTAGATAAAAGAAAACTTGAAGTAAGAATGGGATAAAATGCAGTAAATATATGTGCAAGTCCCTGTGCTATTTCGTCTATCAAATTAAATGAACTCACAACAACTGGTCCTATAGTCGCCAGTACAATAAGAAAAAAAAGTATCCTTGTCCCTTTTTCAAATTCTGGTAAAATCATATTAACAATCAAAATAATAATGACATAGCCACACAAAATAAGCGTCATCTTCAGCAATAGAAAAAATGGATCCGTTAAAAACGAAAATATTTGCTCCAGCAATGTCTTCGCCCCTTAGTTTAGCCGTTGTAAAATGGCCGACACCTCCTGTAAAACAGCCAAAAATTCCTTAAACCAGTACAACAAAATAACAATCTTGACCCCATCGTAGACAATATGCCCGAGTACTTTATAGCTTTGTTCTACAAGTAAAAAAGACACCCATTGCCCTACATAAAAAAGGCTAGCACTTACTACAATTGCTTTTGCATAAGGCAAAAAAGCTAATGTCTCAAGCAATTGCTTGATGAATGGCAATAGGAGTGTAGAAAACAGCATACTAAACAGCAAAAACGAAAACATTACACTAATCAGCGCATGGAGTGGCTTTATGACTTCTTTTATAAGCAATAATAAAAGCAGCATGACAACAGCTACAATGACAATTTCCATTTACATTACCCAGAAGAGGTCAGCCATTGAAAGAATGTAAGGATTTCATTGAAAAATAGACGTAAAAATCGCAGTAATTCCGCTGTCATATATAAGTAGGCAATGAAAAATAGGAAAAATGAAAATTCTTTTTTTCCTGTTTGATCAAAGAAGACATGAAGAAGCGCAACTACTAGTCCCACTCCAGCGACTCTTAATACGTCTTGTAATTCCATTTCATACGCCCCCTCGTGTACAGCAATATATGTTGCTACCCCAAAAAAAAGACCTCTATACATACGTATAGAGATCTTAGTATTTTTATGAAATTAATGATGCCTTGGCAAACCTACGTCCGGGATTGGAAATAAGTTACAGTAGCTTTTCAATGATGCTTTTCACAGAACCTGGTTGTTTCACTAAATAGCTCTTTTCACCCATCCACATCGATAAATATTCGGCTTTGCTCTGTTTTGCACTTTCTTTACGAATAGTTGTAGTTAGATCATTTTGCAATGGATAAGGTGCTACAACAGCATCCTTCATACGTTCCGTAAAAGCATTTGCTAAGCCTCTTGCTGGTTTACCAGAAAAAGCACGAGTAATCGTCGTCTGCTGCGCTTTCGATTCAAGCAAGGCATTTTTATAAAGAGGTGAAATTTCACACTCATCTGCTACTAATAACGCTGTACCAATTTGAACCGCTTGAGCACCTATTGCTAGTGCTTTACTTACATCTTCCTTTGTGACAATGCCCCCAGCACCAATAATCGGTATGGAAATTTGTCCTACTACTTGCTGCAGTAAATCATGCAAATCAATTAATTGCATTGGTTCAGTGAAAGAACCACGATGACCACCGGCTTCACCACCCTGAAGGACAACAGCTTGCATCCCTGCTTGTTCTACACGCTTCGCTTCCTCTAATGTAGTAGCTGTACCAATAACATAAACATTGTTGTCCTTTAAACGATGAATCACATCTGCTGAAGGAATGCCAAACGTAAAGGAACAAATGGCTACATTTTCATCAAGAACAGCTTGTACTTGTTCTTCAAATACTTCCTTGGACGTGACACTTTGTACAGGCGAAAGCCCAAGCTCATCATAAAACGGTTGTAAAGCCATTCGAGCTTTTTGAAGTACATCGATATCAATACGTGGCTCTTCCTGTACAAATAAATTAACAGCAAATGGCTTTTTCGTTAGCTTTTTAACTTCCTGAATAAAACTTTTTGTTTGCTTGCCATCTAAATAGCCTGCTCCAATCGAGCCTAAAATACCTTCCTCTGCACAGGCAGCCACAAATTTTGGCGTAGTTACACCAGCCATTGGCGCCTGTATTATTGGAGACGTGGTCTCAAAAATTGTTTGTAACATAGCATTCACTCCTTACTATTATTGTAAACAACTTTTCCAAATATGACCACATACCAAATGGTAGAAACTACTTTTTATAAAAATAGTAAAGGTCGCTATTTCTCTATCTATTGTCACAAAAAATAACTTTATATGTATAGAATACGAGCAGATATTTTTTGTACCGAAAGCGTAGCGACAGGTACAGATGTTTTGACACCCCTGAAAGAAGTTAAATAAAAACCTACCCTTTTGTTAAAAAAGAGTAGGCTGAATGTTTTTATTTATTACGCACGAGAAACGTAAGAAGCTTCTTCTGTATTGATGATTAACTTGTCACCTTGGTTTACGAAGAATGGCACTTGTACAATAAGACCTGTTTCAAGAGTTGCAGGTTTTGTACCACCAGAAGCTGTATCACCTTTAATACCAGGCTCTGTTTCTGTTACTTCTAGCTCAACAGTATTTGGTAATTCAACACCTAGCATTTCACTTTGGTATGATTGAATATGAACTTCCATGTTTTCTTTTAGGAATTTTAATTCATATTCAATTGCAGCTGAAGCAAGTTCAGTTTGCTCATATGATTCTAAGTCCATGAAAACATGCTCGTCACCTTGTGCATAAAGGTATTGCATTTTACGGTTATCGATTTGTGCTTTTTCAACTTTCTCACCAGCACGGAAAGTTTTTTCATTTACTGAACCGTTACGTAAGTTACGTAATTTAGAGCGTACGAACGCAGCACCTTTACCTGGTTTAACGTGTTGGAAATCTAACACGCGATATAATTGGCCATCTACAACAATTGTTAGACCTGTACGGAAATCGTTTACTGAAATCATTTGTGTTCCTCCATAGTTTATAAAATAATAAGTTCTTTTGACGAATGAGTTAGCAGTTCATTACCTGTCTCTGTGATTAAAATATCGTCCTCGATACGTACACCACCGATTCCCGGTAAATACACTCCTGGTTCAATCGTTACGGCCATACCTGGCTCTAGCACCGCTTCTGAACGCATTGATAAGCCAGGGCCTTCATGTACTTCAAGACCAATCCCATGTCCTAATGAATGACCAAATGCCGTGCCATATCCTTTTTCTGTTAAGTAGTTACGTGCAATCGCATCTGCTTGTATCCCTGTGAAGCCAGGCCCAACCTTTTCAAGTGCTAAGAGCTGGGAAGCAAGGACTGCGTTGTACATATCCACTAATTTTTCAGATGGCTCGCCAACTGCCACAGTACGTGTAATATCCGAGATATAGCCATTGTACAGTGCTCCATAGTCTAATGTGACAAAGTCGCCTTTTTCAATCACTTTATTCGTTGCAACGCCATGTGGTAAAGCTGAGCGAAGACCAGACGCAACAATTATATCAAACGAGGATTGAGTTGCTCCTTGTTTACGCATGAAAAATTCTAATTCATTCGAAACCTCAAGCTCTGTTTTACCAGGCTTAATGAAGTTTAAGATATGTGTATATGCGTGATCAGCAATTTCACACGCAACCTTAATAATATTAATCTCTTGTTGCGTCTTAATCAAGCGAATTTTTTCAATTAGCCCAGAAATCGGCACTAAATCAGCTTGAATTTTATTTTTATACAGCTCATACGTGCCATAGCTAACAGTATCTTTCTCAAAGCCCAATAATTTGATGCCCATATTTTTTACTTGTGTTGCAATTTCTTCAATGATCGTCGCCTCATGCTTTACAATTCGGAAGTCCTGTACTTGCGCAGCTGCTTGCTCTGTATAACGAAAATCCGTGATAAACACAGCATCATTTTGAGACACAATCGCTACGCCCGCTGTTCCTGTAAAACCAGTCATATAACGACGATTGTACTCGTTTGTAATTAAAATACCGTCAATATTTTGTTCCTGAAGTGCCTTACGTAGCTTTTGTAATTTCATCATAATCAATTCTCCCTCTCAATAAATGTGCGTAGTGCCAGTTCATAGCCTTTCGTACCTAGTCCACTGATTTGACCAAGGCATGCCGGAGCGAGATAAGAATGATGACGGAAAGCCTCACGTTTATGGATATTTGAAATATGTACTTCTATAACCGGCACAGAAATCCCTGCAATTGCATCATGTAACGCAATGCTTGTATGGGTATATGCACCGGGATTAAAGATTATACCATCATATTTTTCGTCCTCTGCTTCATGTACCCAATCAACAAGTACCCCTTCATGATTAGATTGACGAAACTCGACAGTTGCACCTAAAGACGCCGCAAGATTCTGAACATTGTTTTTCACATCTTCTAATGTTTCATACCCATAAATATGTGGCTCTCGTTTACCTAGTCGATTTAAGTTAGGTCCATTCAAACATAATAACTTCACGCATATTCGCCTCTTTCTATGTACTTGCCATTATTTTATCATACAAGGCGCAGACAGCAACTAATTTCCTTTTTGTGCTGTGTGTTCCTTTTGATGAAAATTCGCAGTTTCAAGCAAGAAACGTAATAGACAAATAACAATGACCATGAAAGGGATTGATAGTTTTTTAAAGGAAGAAGATTGTAAAGGCAAATCCAGAACAATCCATTCTAATGTGATGGACAAAAATAGGCCAAGTAGAAAAGAAGATAGCACAGCTGGGATAATATAGATATATCTCAATGTAATAAATAATAAAAATCCAATAAAAAATAAGACTAGGATGAGAAAGCTCCATTGAAATAGTTTTGAGCTACCTTCAAATATATCCCACTTCTTATAAAAACCTATTGGATTCCATTTAATGAGTTGAAAGTATTCAAGTCCCTTTAAACACAATGCTAAAACAAGTGCACTGACGAGCGATGTTATACTAGCTACTTTCAAGTAAAATCCTCCTAACTTGTACCACGAGTTTATTTTCAAACGTTAATCATTTCCTAAACTGTACGATTAGTGTAACCATATAGAAATTTTACTATGCGTAACTCTAGAGGTTTTTCACTAAATTTAGTACAATGGTACAGTTGAAATATATAAAGAGAGTGGTGTTAGCCTTGAGCAATTCACCTGTATACGGGGGACAAGCACAATTAGAAGGTGTAATGTTCGGAGGAAAGGAACATACGGTTACCGCTATTCGCCGTAACGATGATTCCATTGATTATTATCATTTTAAAAAAGTTCAAAACCCTATTTTACAAAAGCTTAAAAAAATTCCATTGGTACGGGGCGTTGTAGCACTGATTGAATCAGCTGGTTTAGGCTCTCGCCACATGCAATTTTCAGGGGACCGTTTCGACGTTACACCTGGCGAAGAAGAAGAGCATAAAGAGGAAGGCTCGAGACTTCAAATGATTTTAGGCGTTGCAGTTGTAGGTATTCTTACCTTTTTATTCAGTAAATTTGCCTTTACATTAATTCCAGTATTTATTGCGGATTTTTTCTCTAAATGGATAGAAGGCAAAACTGGTCAAATTTTACTTGAAAGTGGCATTAAGTTAGTTTTACTACTTTCCTATTTATATTTTATATCTTTAACGCCACTAATTAAACGAGTATTCCAATATCATGGTGCAGAACATAAGGTTATCAATTGCTATGAAGCTGGTATGGACGTAACAGTGGAAAATGTGCAAGCACAATCACGCTTACACTATCGTTGCGGTAGTAGTTTTATGCTGTTCACTGTGTTCGTAGGCATGTTTTTATATTTCTTCGTGCCAACTGATCCACTTTGGTTACGCATTTTGGACCGTATTCTATTAATTCCAGTTGTTCTTGGTATATCATTTGAAGTACTTCAAGCGACAAATGCGTGCCGTAATATTCCCGTGTTACGCTTCCTGGGCTATCCAGGCTTATGGCTGCAATTACTAACAACACGTGAGCCTAAGGATGAGCAAGTAGAAGTAGCCATCGCATCCTTCAATATGCTGCTTCAAGTTGAACAGCAACCAGAAATCGCAGCTACTTTAAATCATGATTAAAAATTAAGGGCAAGTCCAACTGATGAGTTTGGTTGGACTTGCCCTTTTTTATAGTTTTTACAATGGCTGTACAGAAATTATTTGTTGCTTTGCTTTCTCGTACTCCGCTTCCAATGTTATGAGTATTTCACGAACCGATTCTCGCTTGATAACATTTGTGATACCATGACCCGCCGACCAAATATCTCGCCATGCTTTTACATTGACAAGATGTGTCAAATCAACATCCTCTCTTGGCTTCAATGTCGCTGGATCAATGCCTTCCTTCAATAAAGATGGAATTAACACATTAACATGGACACCGCTAAAGGCATCGGTATATAAAATATCAGAGGTATCACTGTCAATTACCATATTTTTGTACTCCTCAGGTGCATTTCCTTCATCACAAGCTAAAAAACGAGTACCCATATAAGCATAGTCTGCCCCCATTATTTGAGCAGCTAATACGTCTGCACCGCTAGAGATGGAACCTGATAAAATAATTGTCCCCGTAAAGAATTTCTTTACGGCAGATACAAAGCCAAATGGGTTCAGTTGCCCACCATGCCCACCAGCACCTGCACAAACAAGAATTAGTCCGTCTACACCCGTTGCAGCAGACTTTTCTGCATGCTTGACGTTCGCAACATCTGCATAGACCCTCCCACCATAGCCATGTACAATGTCCAAAACTCTCTTTGGATTACCGAGTGACGTAATGACAATTGGTGGCTGAAACTGTTCAATTAACTGTATATCTTCCTCAAAACGTGTATTCGCTACAGGATGACATATTAAGTTGACTGCCCATTGCTCAGTCGGTAGTGCCTTTTTTATTTCTTCTAGCCACTCAGCACATGTTGAAGCGGGTCTTGCGTTTAATAATGGAAATGAACCGATAGCCCCTGCTCTACTAGCTTCAATAACCATCTTAGGGTTAGAAACTAAAAACATCGGAGCTACTATAATTGGTAAACTAAACATACACTCTCCCCCTCTATACTTAAATATTTCGAGAGATTTCCTGAAAATCCTACTAAAAAAATTTAAATTTTAGTTCTGACCCCACATCTTACGTTGAAATGACAAGGACCCATCTCCCCTCTCAAAGGTGGGAGACTTCCGTAGCTAGGGTTTGTCTAAATGAAGATAAAAAAAGTACCTATCCGTCTTGTTAACGATATAGATGGTTACTTTGAAATAAAGTTCGATCAAAAATACCCCACAACCAGTATTTTACGATAAATAAAAAGAATCCATTTTGAACATAGATAGATCAAAATGGATTCTTATCCAGAAGAATTAATTATCAGTTTTATAAAAAAGTTTGATCATTTTCTACCTGCGTCCTTCACAATCGCGCCCTTTAATGGATATCATATTATTTTTATTATGTGGTTTTGTTGAAGAACATTGCTTAAGCGTAATTCAACATAAGCACCCGTTGGTGGCAAGATAATCCGTATAGGCAATTTTTAATGACGGTTATGGGTATAGTAAATCCGTTAGACGTGATCTAATTCGAATACGTCAACGTGAAGGAATTAATTTAGCGAAATAGGAAAGAAAAAACCGCAGAAGAGTTAAAAAGTATCTTAGGCATGCCGGGATTAACTATGTATTGAGTCGGATTAAATCAGGTTTTTGATGTGATTAGCGGAAGAGGGAAATCAAGAAGAGACTTGGATATTTTCACCAAGTTCTTTAATATTGCACAAAAACAGACACGAAGATATAATTATATTACAATTGTCGTCTACAAAATGTGCATAGTAATCCTATTTTATAATTTAATTATATCGCACTGGTAAGCTCTTGTCAAATATTTTTTCTCAATAAAATGGTTAGGAGAGATGCAGAATGAATTCTTTAGTTCTTGGTTTTCAGGAAATGGATAAAACACAGCTTTTGCTCGTTGGTGGAAAAGGGTCAAATTTAGGGGAATTATCAAAAATCGAAGGAATACAAGTACCAGAGGGATTTTGTGTTACAACGGTGGGTTATCAAAAAGCCATCGAACAAAACGAAACGTTTCAAATATTGTTGGACCAACTATTAACGCTAAAAGTAGAGGATCGAGATCAAGTTGGCGAAATCAGCAGGAAGATTCGACAAATCATTATGGAAGTAGAAATCCCTTCGGACGTTGTAAATTCAGTTGCACACACACTCTCTCAGCTAGGTGATGACCATGCTTACGCAGTGCGTTCTAGTGCGACTGCTGAAGATTTACCACATGCCTCTTTTGCTGGTCAACAAGACTCCTATTTAAATATCATCGGCAAAGATTCCATCTTGCAGCATATTCGCAAATGTTGGGCTTCCCTATTTACGGATCGCGCGGTAATCTACCGTATGCAAAATGGATTTGACCACAGTCAAGTGTATTTATCCGTTATCATACAACGGATGGTTTTCCCACAAGCATCAGGGATTTTATTTACCGCTGATCCGATAACTTCTAACCGAAAACTGCTATCAATCAATGCCAGTTTTGGACTCGGAGAAGCACTGGTCTCTGGCTTGGTCTCTCCCGATTGTTATAAAGTACAGGAAGATAAAATCGTCGATAAAATGATAGCAACCAAGAAATTAGCTATCTATAGCCTAAAAGGAGGAGGAACAGAGACACAACAGATCGATCCGAATCAGCAAAAGACACAAACACTTACCGATCAACAGATTTTACAACTAGCACGCATCGGCAGACAGATCGAAGCTTATTTTGATTGCCCACAAGATATCGAATGGTGTTTGGTTGATGATACATTTTATATTGTCCAAAGTCGCCCAATCACGACCCTTTTCCCCATCCCTAAAGCGAATGATCAAGAAAACCACGTCTATATATCTGTCGGTCACCAACAAATGATGACCGATCCTATGAAACCATTGGGATTGTCTTTTTTTCTGTTAACGACTTCTGCGCCCATGCGTAAAGCAGGCGGAAGGTTGTTTGTTGATGTTACGCATCAACTAGCTTTACCGGTCAGTAGAAACAATTTATTAAATGCTATGGGACAACACGATCCGCTCATGAAAGACGCACTTATGAACATCATTGAGCGTGGAGATTTTATAAAATCGTTACCGAATGATATTAAAGCACCGAGTCCCAACAGAGGCAATACAGATACGCTAGCACAAATTGAAAACAATCCATCAATCGTTTCTGAATTGATTAAGCGAAATCAAACATCCATAGAAGAGTTAAAACAAAACATCCAAACGAAATCAGGAATAGATTTATTTGATTTTATTCTAGAAGATATTCAGGAATTAAAGAAGTTTTTATTTGACCCACAAAGTTCAGCTGTATTTATGGCTGCTATAAATGCTTCAATATGGGTTAATGAAAAAATGAACGAGTGGTTAGGTGAAAAAAACGTAGCAGACACGCTTTCTCAATCTGTACCAAATAATATTACTTCGGAAATGGGTCTAGCACTATTAGATGTCGCAGATGTGATCCGTCCTTATCCAGAAGTAATTGCATATTTACAACACACAAAAGATGATACCTTTTTGGATGAACTAGTTAAATTCAATGGTGGACAGGAAGCTAGAGACGCTTTCTATGTTTTTCTCAACAAATACGGAATGCGATGTGCTGGAGAAATCGATATTACGAAACCTCGTTGGAGTGAAAAACCGATTACACTTGTCCCCATGATTCTTAACAATATCAAAAACTTGCAGCCTAATGCCAGCACTCGGAAATTTGAGCAAGGGCGACAGGAAGCTTTGAAAAAAGAACAAGAGTTATTAGAGCGATTGAAGCAATTACCGGATGGTGAACAAAAAGCCAAAGAAACAAAACGAATGATCAGCCTAATCCGAAATTTCATCGGTTATCGCGAGTATCCAAAATACGGCATGATTAATCGCTACTTCGTTTATAAGCAGGCTTTACTGAAAGAAGCCGGACAACTCGTACAAGCCAACGTTATTCATGAAAAAGAAGATATATACTATCTCACTTTTGAAGAACTTCGTGAAATCGTACACACAAATAAACTAGATTACCAGATCATCAGCGAGCGAAAAGACGAGTACAAATTATATGAAAGAATTACTCCCCCACGCGTTATCACGTCTGATGGTGAAATCATTGTAGGTGAATACAAACGAGAAAATCTCCCAGCCAAAGCTATTGTAGGGCTGCCTGTTTCTTCTGGAGTTATCGAGGGACGCGCTCGTGTCATCTTAAACATGGAAGATGCCGATATAGAAGAAGGAGATATATTAGTTACCTCCTTTACTGACCCTAGCTGGACACCATTGTTTGTATCCATAAAAGGTCTAGTTACCGAAGTTGGTGGACTGATGACCCATGGAGCAGTTATCGCGCGTGAATATGGCTTACCAGCAGTTGTTGGGGTGGAAAATGCCATTAAACTGATTAAAGACGGGCAACGAATTCGCGTACATGGAACAGAAGGGTATATTGAAATATTGTAATAACTAAAAACGTCAAGTAAGAGCCTCTGTCTTAATGGACGGCAATCGGCTTTGTGCTTAGGCCTCCCCCTCAAAGGTGGGGGTACTTCCGTAGTTAGCTTTTGTCTAAATGAAAATAAAAAAAGTGTCTATCCGTCATTTTGACGAGATAGACACTTTTTCATTATTTTATAGGCCACATTTCAACTGTGCAGCACAGTTTGTACATGTATTACAGCCACCAATTTCTTCAACAGTTCCTTTACGGCATACAGGACAAGTATTCCCTACATCCGAACCAATAACTGTTGTCGATTCTAATGCTTGAATCGTATCTACTAATACAACAGGACGCTTCGTTGGTACTTCTACTAATTCTTCTTCAAATGATAGTTGATCCATATCATTTTCTTCAGCTTTTAGTGTCAGTACTTGTGAATCACGGCTACCATCTACATAGACCGTACCACCTTTAGCGCCACCTTTATATAAGCGCTCGTATACTTTTTCAACTTGTTGTACTGTATAACCTTTTGGTGCGTTTACAGTTTTTGAAATAGATGAATCGATCCATTTTTGGATGATACATTGTACATCAGCATGTGCTTCTGGTTTTAACTCCATAGCCGTAACGAACCATTCAGGAAGTTCATTCTCATTAGCTTCTGGATGACGTCCTAAATATTCTTGTACGATTTCTGCTTTTACCTCGATGAATTTACCTAAACGACCAGAACGGTAATATGTGAATGAGAAGTATGGCTCAAGACCTGTTGCCACACCAACCATCGTACCAGTAGAACCAGTTGGAGCTACTGTCAGTAAATGTGAGTTGCGAATACCAGTTGCTAAAATTTGTTCTTTAATGTGTGCAGGCATTTTTTGCATAAAGCCTGTTTCAGTAAATGCTTTACGTAAACGTGCTGTCTCTTCCTCAGTTGCTCCTACAAGGAATGGGAAGCTACCGCGTTCTTTTGCAAGCTCCGTTGACGTCTCATACGCAGTTTCAGCAATCGTTTTAAAGATTTCATCAACTAGCTCATTACCCGCTTCTGAGCCATATTCTTTCTCACAATAAATTAGTAAGTCCGCTAAGCCCATTACACCCAAGCCAACACGACGCTCTCCAAGAGCTTGTACACGGTTTTCTTCTAAGAAGTATGGTGTAGCATCAATAACATTATCTTGCATACGAACACCAACACGAACTGTTTCACGTAGTGCTTCATAATCAATTGTTTGATCTTCCTTATTCGCAAACTGTGCTAAGTTCACAGCCGCTAAGTTACACACAGAATATGGTGCAAGTGGTTGTTCCCCACACGGATTTGTCGCTACAACGCTTTGACCATAAGCTTTTGCGTTTGTCATGTCATTAGCGTTGTCGATGAAGAAAATACCTGGCTCTGCAGAGTATGTTGCACAAACGTTGATTAAATTCCATAATTCCTTCGCTTTAATCGTGCGGTAAGTGCGTACTTTATAGCCCATTTTCTCCCATTCGCGTACATCTCCAACTTTATGCCATTCACTGTTGTAAATAGCCATCTCTTCTTTTGTATATTCTTCAACAGCTGGGAAACGAAGCTCAAAGTCAGCGTCATTTTCTACAGCTTGCATAAATTCTTTTGTTAATGTTACAGAAATATTTGCACCAGTTAAAAACTCTTGATTGTGAACAGTATAAGTACCACCATCACGAAGTTTGTTTTCTGCTTCACGAATAATAGCCGTATCAAAACCGCCTAAGCCTTCGATACCTTTATAGTTAACAATACCTTGGTACATAGCTTCCTCTTGAGATGAAAGAGGCTTAAAGTTTAATTTTTCTTTTGCTAGACGAATAATTGAATTATCCGTTGTATTTTCGATTAGGTATCGAAGAATACGTGGATTTTGCATTTTCGAAATAATAAATTCCACGATATCAGGATGCCAATCTGCCAGCATAATCATTTGTGCCGATTTCTTACGCGGGTTCGCTATACCCACTCTCTATGTCACCATAGAAGTTGAGACCATATCTTACATCTTATTAGATGTCCTCGCACTTCGGAGTGGCTTCACTCCTACTCTACTCACTTCCGCTAACATAGCGTGCTTTCGATGGTCGTTGAACCTTCCTCTCTGAAAGAGGCTTGGCTGCTGATTGTCTTTATCCCACTGCTATTTTCAAGCATTCACGCTTACCGTTTCCAGTTACGTTGTAGCTAGCAGTGCATTTATAATGCGTTTTTTAACATTTTCAAAATCATTTTTTATCTCATCTTCCCAGAAACGAAGTAAAGTGTACCCGTGAGCCGCTGCAATTCGATTTTTTTCAATATCCCTGGCTTTTATCCTCTTTTGAACTTCATAAAAAGTGGAATAAAATTTTGGATTCCCATGCCAAAAATCGCCATCACACTCAATTAGAATATTTGTCCCTAATA
This sequence comes from Lysinibacillus sp. NPDC096212, assembly GCF_044763105.1. Taxonomy (NCBI): domain Bacteria; kingdom Bacillati; phylum Bacillota; class Bacilli; order Caryophanales; family Bacillaceae; genus Lysinibacillus; species Lysinibacillus sp. NPDC096212. The sequence goes on from NZ_JBIWFQ010000040.1 coordinate 19,996, forward strand.
GTAGAAAATCAAATTGTGCTCCTTCAAAGATGAAGGAATATTTGTAGGGAATTGATTGTTCAACTAAGAAATGCTCTAAAGCTCTTTCAATACTAGTTTTTCTAAATGTTTCCCTCTCTAGTTGCTTTAATGCAGCTTGTCGAATCTTTTCGATGGTTTCTTCACTATAAACCCCTGTCTTACCGCTATTCCATGAAGGAGTTCCATTTATTTTTCTAGTTTTAGCTGTTTTTGAAATGATATTTTCAAAATGAACCTTCTTTTGTTCATCCGGCATTTCATTATGCCATTTTCCTGTATTTTGTGATCGAAGCCTACTCGCACACTCTTTACTACAAGTTTTAGTCTGCCGATGTTTTTCATCGAATAGTTTTCCACAAATTACACAAGTTAAAGGCTCACCTTTTCCTCGACAGCTTCTACTACAAAATTGATTGGGAATACCACGCCTCAATTTAACCTCTTTATTACATAAAATATATTGGCAGGTAACCATTTCTATTGGATAAAAATAAGATATTAAATAATTATCTAACGTTAAGTTATGCTCATTTTTCAAATGAGACGTATACCAACCTTGTTTATTATGATTTATTGTAAAACCACATATTAAACAAGTCTGTGGCTGTTTCGCATCATAAACATCCATAATTCCCACCTCGATTAAAGTGACAATATTTCCGTTAAAGAGTTTCCAGCAATTCACGAGGTTTGTTTACGCAGAAGCACCTAGATTATGCTTACCTCTGCGGCTACCACCTTGTTCAACAAGATGAGTCAGCTTCGCAATATCATCTAACCATGATACAGAGCCAGATGATTTACCATTTACACCACGTGCTAAAGTGTTACGTGGACGCAATGTCGAACCATTTGTCCCTACACCACCACCGCGGCTCATAATTTCCATTACTTGCTTACGGTGATCACTAATTCCTTCACGTGAATCTGCTACAAATGGCATTACGTAACAGTTGAAGAACGTTACATCTGTTTCAGATCCTGCTCCGTAAATAACTCGTCCAGCTGGAATGAATTTTAATGATACTAACTGCTCATAAAATTTCTCAAACCATTCTTGGCGTTTCTCTGGTGTTTTTTCAACAGAAGCAAGTCCTGTTGCATTTCGTTTTGCGATTTGTTCATAAAATATTTCAAGAGGCTTTTCTAGCACGTCAATTGAACGCGTAATCACACCCGTTTCTTGCTCTTTCGGATCATCTAAAGCACTACGGTAATCTTCCTCAATCAAAATTTCTGCTGTTTTTGTAGACATATCAAGCTTTTGGATTGTCCCTAAACCACGTGCAGGGAATTTTGGATCTGACTTCACTGTTAATACGACGAAATCACCGGCTTTTAACGTTTTCTTCTCCGTATCCTTAAACGAGTAGCGATCGATCATCACAAGTCTAGATACACCTTTATGCGTTATGTGCATATTAGGTGTTACAGGATGAACCTGTGGAAATTGTTCAATATCTTTGTTTAACTGTTCAAATTTGTTTACTTCGGGTTGATGATTTGTAAGTACCATCGTTTTGCCTCCCTTGTTTTCTGCATTACAATAATAAATACACAATATCATGTGTCGTTAAACACTACATATTGTGTATGTTTCTTTAAAAAAGATACTATATATAGTTTTTTAATTCAACTCTTGCAATTTCGAATAGAATCCGAACTGCTTGTTATTACAAGGGTTGAACGATAAAAAAATATTTTTCTTATACCATTTTTTATTTTTTGAAGTTCCAATCATCACATGCATATTTTTTTTCTTCTAGTGCATGTACATATTCTAATTGCTCCTCAGAAAGTGTAAATGGTTTTAAATCAATTTGCAACGATTTTGCAAAACCATCACGAAAAGCTGTCACACATTGTTCAATAGTCACTGGTTCTTTGACAAGGTTATTGATAGCAACCGCTTTCTCTGGCATCTTTCTACGCATGCGGTCCTTCGCTTCTTCACTTGAAAAATTGAAAACAGACAATAATTTCTCCTGATCTAAATCAAGTAAAATAGCTCCGTGCTGTAAAATAACACCTTTTTGACGAGTTTGTGCACTACCCGCTACTTTTTTACCTTCTACAACAAGCTCATACCAGCTTGGCGCATCAAAGCAAACTGCGCTTTTTGGTTTCTTTAAGTCTGCTCTTTGTTCTTCTGTATCAGGTACACTAAAATAAGCATCCATACCTAGATTATGAAAACCTTTCAATATACCTTCACTTAACACTCTATACGCCTCTGTCACTGATTCAGGCATATTTGGATAGCTTTCTGAAACAATGACACTATATGTCAATTCATGTTCATGTAAAACAGCTCTACCACCTGTTGGACGACGAACAAAGCCTAGTCCTTGTTCTCGTACCGCTTCTAGATTAATATCTCTTTTCGCCTGCTGGAAATAGCCAATCGAAAGTGTTGCTGGCTCCCACTCATAAAAACGAATAACTGGTGGAATTAAACCTTCACTATGCCAATCAAGTAATGCTTCATCTAATGCCATATTAAAAGAAGGGCTACATTTCCCTGAATTTAGAAAATACCAAGTTGTCATATTTTCATCTCCTACAAATATTTAATTAAACTTTAGCGAAAGTGTACAAAATAAGTCACCTTATATATGGCATTCATTTTAACAAATGTTATCCAATTCTTTGTTATGAGCCAAAAATAATGCTTCTCAAAATTTTGACACTCTGCTTTAAGTTCTATTCTTTATGAAAGTATCCACCACCCTAATCCAAGAAAATAGTGGAAAGATACTGTGACAGTTCACTAATAAAATCCATATAAATAGAGATAAATTAATTCTAGCCACAATCTAATTTATTTTATCAAACTCATTGGACTATCGCTAGCGCATCTTTTATAATAATAAAGAAGATAGAAAGGGGTAAGAAATTTTGTTGAACATACTTATCACAATCGGTGTTATTTTAGTAGTTGTAATTGCTTATATCGGCATTAACGCCCTACGACTAAAAAAAGCCGTAACAAACCTAACACAAGAACAATTTATTGAAGGCTATCGTAAAGCACAGCTTATCGACGTACGTGAACAAAAAGAATTTGATGCTGGTCACATCCTTGGTGCACGCAATGTTCCTTCAACTACTCTACGTCAACGTCACAAAGAAATCCGCCCAGATTTACCAGTATATTTATACTGTCAAAATACAGGCCGTAGCTCACGTGCTGCTTTATTTCTTAAAAAACGTGGCTACAACCAAATTTACCAACTTCAAGGCGGCTTCCGTACTTGGACAGGTAAAATAAAGTCCAAAAAACAAAATTAAAAAATCAATAAGACATTAGTGACTAATATAAATAAATCTACTCACGGAAACAAAGTAAATTTATTTATATTTACCTATATCACATTGTTTAAACTAAAAGAAACCATCTCAAATGACTATGAGATGGTTTACTTTTTGCAAAAAATTCTGAGTTTCTACTATATTATATATTTTGTTTAATGTCTGACAAGTTAGTTGGAGTAAGTTAAAGCAACGAAAGATACATACTCTCTTTCACATTCCTTTACCAAAATGCGAGCCGCTTCCTAAGCTAGTTCCAATTTTCATCTCTTCCAACTCCATATACCGCGAATTAAAACATTATCCTTAAATTTACATATGTCTAAAAATACTATTTTTCGTAAAGTATTTACCTAGATGAACTCCATTCTTCTTTTTTTCTGAAAATGTCTGAAATTTATCCTTGAATAATTAAGTAGGCACTGATAGGATTTATAATATCTTAAAATAATGTCATACAGACATACAATATAAGCTATGAATGCTATGGATAACACTATAGCAGGAGCAGTTCTGGAGAGAGCGCATTTTGCGTCGCCGAAGGGTTCACTATCTCAGGCAAAAGGACAGAGGAGTAATATCAACTTTCAACATGAAAGCTATACCACACGAATGTTTTCTTTTTTTACATACAACATCCGCAATTGGTATTTGTTATTCTGTCATTTACGAGACTAGTGTCACTACTAGTCTCTTTTTTTATTTTCCAGTCATAGTTTTTACGTATCTTTGAGGGGGATTAACGTGGAACAACAACAATTAAAACGTGAATTAAAAAATCGCCATGTGCAGCTCATAGCGATTGGTGGAACAATCGGTACTGGTTTATTTTTAGGATCAGGCAAAGCCATTGCTTTAGCGGGACCTTCCATTATCTTTGCTTATCTCATTGTCGGAACCGCCTTATTTTTTGTTATGCGGGCATTAGGTGAACTATTATTATCGAATGCTGGCTATACATCGTTTACTGATTTTGCATCCGAATACATAGGACCTTGGGCAGGTTACATCACTGGCTGGACATACTGGTTCTGCTGGATCATGACCGCTATGGCAGATATTATTGCTGTCGGCGTTTATGTACAATATTGGTTTGATATACCACAATGGGTGCCTGCAATTGGCTGTTTAGTACTGTTATTAATGTTGAATTTATTAACTGTAAAACTATTTGGCGAACTAGAATTTTGGTTTGCACTTATAAAAGTCATTACAATTGTGGCACTGATTGTGATTGGAGTATTCATGTTATTTACAGGTTTTCAAACAAGCTCTGGCACAGTTTCTGTTGAAAATCTTTGGGCACATGGCGGGTTATTCCCGAACGGCTTACACGGTTTCCTAATGGCATTCCAAATGGTTGTTTTCGCTTTTGTTGGTGTCGAGTTAGTAGGGGTTTCTGCTGCTGAAACAGCCAATCCTAAAAAAAATATTCCTTCTGCCATTAACAAAATTCCATTACGCATTTTATTATTCTACGTAGGGGCATTATTTGTTATTTTATGCATTAATCCTTGGAATGAAATGTCTGCCTCTAGTAGTCCATTTGTACAAGTATTTACACTAGCTGGTATTCCAATTGCTGCAGGTATTATTAATTTTGTCGTACTTACATCTGCCGCTTCTGCCGGTAATAGTGGTTTATTTTCTACTAGCCGTATGCTTTTTAATCTTGGGAACAACAAGCAAGCTTCGCCAAAGTTTGCAAAGCTCAATAAAAACAGTGTGCCAAGTAACGCACTCGTTGTTTCTGCAATTGTAGTTTCCGCTGGTGCATTACTAAGTAAATTAATGCCTGAAAACGCCTTTAGTGTTGTTACAACGATTAGTGCTATTTGCTTTATATGGGTATGGAGTATTATATTAATCTCTCATATCATTTATAAACGTAAAAATCGCGCACTTCATGAAGCATCGATTTTCAAGGCACCTTTTACTCCGTTCGTGAACTATTTAGTACTTGCCTTCTTTGCTTTTCTATTAGTAGTCATGTTCATTTCAGAGGCAACACGTACCGCATTACTGTTAACACCAATTTGGTTTATCATACTAATGATTATTTATAAAATGAAAAGAAAGAACTAATACGGTAAAATGAATTGTCCCGAATAGTGACACTTTTAAAGAAAGTGTACCTATTCAGGGCTTTATTTATTGTGCGAAAGCGAAGTAAAATCACAAAAAAGATGACTACGTCCATTTACGAAGTCATCTTTCATATTGATTAAAAAATATTCATATTCCACTCGGTAGCAATATGCTTGAGTAAATTCACTCCGGCTACACTGTTCCCAATGTCATCAATTGCTGGTCCATAAATGCCTATACCACAGCCGGTAGGAAAAGGTGAATCTAAGCCTGCGTGACTTGGTACAGCCGCCAAAATTGCCCCAGAGACACCACTTTTAGCGGGTAATCCTATAAATGCCGCAAATTTCCCAGAAGCATTATACATACCGCAAGTAACCATCAATGCCTTCGCTAATTTTGCTACTTGTTTAGGGAAGAGCTGTTTATTTAAATGAGGATGATAGCCATCATTGGCAATGACTAAACCAATCATTGCCAAATCCGAAACATTTACTTCAATAGCACATTGTTTCAAATATACCTCTAATGCTTCTTCTACAGGACAATTTAAAAAGCCCGAATCCATTAAATAATAGGCTAATGAACGGTTTCGATTTGCAGTTTGCCACTCAGATTGATAAACCTCTTCATTAACCTTTAATTCCTTGCCAACGATTTGTTCTAAAAATTGAAGGATTTTTGAAACCTTCTCTTGCGGAGAATTTCCATCAAGCATAGAGGATACTGTAATTGCACCTGCATTAATCATTGGATTAAAAGGTTTTCCAGGTTGATGGCTCTCTAGACGAATAATTGAATTGAAGGTGTCACCTGTAGGTTCAACATCTACTCGTTCTAAAACATAAGGTAGCCCTCGTTCCATACACGCTAAAATAAATGTAACGACTTTTGAAACACTTTGCAGGGTAAATAGTTCAGTTGTCTCTCCGGCTTTCATTTCCTCATTATTAGTACCGATAATCGAAATCGCTAATTGATTTGGATCTTTTTCCGCTAAAGCGGGAATATAGCTTGCGCATTTCCCCTCTTTTGCGTAAGGACGAAACTGTTTCACCCATTCTGCCGCAAGCTGATTATTATGATTGATATGTTCTGTCGGCATTTTGTGATCTCCTTTCAAAAAACGGCATTTTTACGCCATAACTACTCAATAAATACACTTTACTAAGAAAAAAACTTAATAATAGGCAAAAACAGAGTCTCCATAGTTTACCCTACGAAGACTCTATTTGGTATAACTTTTTAAAGACTTTTTAAAGTTTTCGAGGCTTAGCCTTCTGGAATTAGCGAAACATAAGTCTCCCCATCCAGACGTTCCTACCACTCTTTTTTAGCTTCTTCAATAAGTACTGGATTGTCAATTAAATCAACAGCAGTCTATTTCATAAGTTGGTATTCCTAAATCACTAAGTATGTCACCCCTGCAAATGGTTGAACGACATTTGGAGACGATCCTCCTATGTTTGTAACCGCATAATGCGTGCTTCTGGAATGATATGCTCATGTAAATAGTTTACCCCAACATTCATGAGTTCAACTGCATCTAATGCACTTCTTCCTAAATGTGATGTGGCTGCTTCTCGCTAAGCTTAAAAGTAGCTGCATAGTTTGCTAGAGAGGTGTAAGTCAAAACAGATGTAAAAGTACCAGGATGATAAGATATTGCATCATTGACATCATCAAAAATACCAGCTTTCTCCATATAAGCTTTACCTGAACCATTTTCCTCTCTCCAATCAACTTATCCACATGACATCCTTTTAACATAATGTCATTCAACTTTTGAATTTCATCGGAACATTTTTTTGTTTTATCAACCAACTTTTGAATTTTATCGACTAACTTTCACGTTTTATCACCCAACTTTTAATTTTTATCGACATCCACCTTCCAGGCACACACACTAAAACCCCGAATAAATTCGTTATTCGGGGTTTTAGTTTAAACTATTTTTTATAAATCGTTTGCATACATTTTATTATATAAAATTTCTAATTTTTTCGAGAGCTTACCGTAAGCAGTTTGCCAAGTTTTACGAGCTGCTGCATTCTCTTCTGTCGAAGGTACATAAAGAGCATGTACATCGGCTACCTTTTTCAAATCACTCTCGGCCTGTGTTAGCTTAGAATAATTTTTTACGATGCTCTTTTCTGAAGCACTAAGGCCATCATATGCTGTACGAATTTCTTTTACTTTAGTCTCCAAATCATCAATATATTCACCATTTACAAGGAGTGAATTAATTGATTCTACTAACTTCAAAGCACTTTCATTAGACTGTTGTTGACCTTGATCCTTATCGATAATGGATTGTCGTATTTCTGGACTGACTAAACTCATTTGTTTTGATGTTAGCTTATAAAAAGCTTTAATGACAGTTGTTGGGTTATTAGTAAATGATTTTTCATACGTCTTCATAAATGATTCTACTTTTTTCACATCGGAAACCGCTGTTGTTAAGATAGACGCATTCGTAATACGTTTTTTATCACTAGAGCTCAGCTTATTATATTGCGTTGAAAGCTCATTAATTTTTTCTATTGAAACTGTATACGTATCATTTGAGACAATTTTTGCAATTTCATTATTTAACTTTGTGATATCTGGTGCATTAACATCTTCTAAACGATGGTTAAGCAAGTCTTCATATTGCTGTTTTGCTAGAAACTGTTGATTTGCAGGTAGCTTTGCATAAGCAGTTTGTACTGTTTGAATTTTTTTCGCTTGTTTCGTAGCATCTGTTTCTTCTCTTGCAGTTTGCACTTTTTTATGGAATGACTTAACACCAGAAAGATCTTTACTAGCCGCTGTTAATAAATAATAGTTTGTTACGTACTTTCGTCCAGCGGAAGATAAGTTTTTATATTTTGTTGTTGCTGCATTAACAGCACTTTCGAATTGGGTAAACGTATATTTCGTTACATCAGTAAGCTTATCAACATCAGCCTTTAAAGCCAATGCAGCAGCTTTATCAGCAGGTTCCTTACCATTTAAATCAACCGTAATAGTCGGGGTATTTAATAAAAAATCGTTTGCATTATAAACAAGTGATTGTTGTAGACTAGTTAACTTATTATAAGCTTTCAATACATTAGTGTAATTAGTTTTCAACTTACTTTCAGCTACCCCTGGCGTTACTGATAGCTTTTGATAGGCGTCCATGTCCTTAATAATTTTTTCAGCTGCTTTAAAATCCTTTTGCAGGGTTACCATGCTATCATATCCGACAATTTTAGCCGCTGAATTTTTCGTTAAGCCCTTATATTCATTAATAATACGGTTTACATTATTAACATGACTTTGCCAAGAAGTTACTGACGGATCAATTGGGTAACTGTCATCCACATCGCCTACATAATTGTCAATCTCGATATTTAATCTGTCAATTTGACTGTTTTCTGCGTTTTCTGCTTGAAGTAATGTACTAATATATTTTGCTGGTACAAGTTGAAGTTGTTTATAAGTTAACTTTTCATAAGACGTACGAATTGATTTTGCTGTTGTCACCTGTTTGCTAGGCGAATCATTTTGTGACAGCTTATCGAAAAGTTTAATAAATTGTTCAATCTTTTTAATATCCGACTTAGCATCACTTAAAATTGTTTGATTTTGAACAGTTGCTCGGTAAGTTTGAGATAATTTTGCTATATCCTTTTCAATTGTTTCAACTGCTGTTTGTAAAGATTCTATGCTAGTAGGTACATACGTAACAAAAGAATTTTTATATGCTAACAATTCTACAATTGCCTGATTTAGTCTTCTAACTTCTTTAAATTCTTCGATATGTGACGGATCTATCAAAATGTTTTTAATACTATTGTATAAAGCATCATTTATATCTAAACTACGTTGTAATAAATCAAACTTATCATAGGACTCATCGATTTCTTTTAAATATTTCGGTAGGTCTTTTTCATTAACCTCTTTTACCTTATCTACTTTCTCATTTAACTTGCTAATTAAATCTACATCTGCAGCTGCTCTCTTTAATACGTCATAATTTGTCACATTCGCCTTTGCTGCAGTTGATAGTGCCTGATATTTACTTTCTAATGCCGTTACTTCTGCCTTAAAAGATTCTAAACTTGTTACATTATATTTGTTGTCATTTATTAGTAAAGTTTTTATTTCCTTAATCATTGACTCAGATGGTTCGTTAGATACTGTTACCACACTAGAAAACTCAGATTCTACGAAAGCAGTTCCTACCTTTGCCTTTACATTAACCATTATATCTGTGATGCCAATACTTAAAGCATTATTAGGAATTCGGTATGTGTCGTTAGTAGCTCCATCAATTATTGTGAAGGATTCACCTACTTTATAAAACCATTGATAGCTATATGTAATCTGACTGCTTTTCAACTTTGCTCCGGCATCATCGGTTACAATCGCACCTGCGACTTGTACCAATTCACCAGGTACTGCATAATTTGAACTACTATCAATTCTTGGCGCAGTTATTGAAAGTTTTAGTTCATTAATCGAACGGGGTTCACTCTTATACTTATCGCCATTTGTTGTAGTCGCTTCCACGAAAACTGCTTTGCCTGCCGCTTCTACTGGTATTGTAAATGACGCTGTTGTGGCACCAGAGATTGGTTTATTCGTTGAATCGTTAGAACCATCTACATAATACCACTGATAGCCTTTAACAATCGAATTTGCTGGTAAGTTTTCAATAGAAGCTTTTAAAGTTTCATTTACTGTATTTTGTCCTGTGATGGAAACTGTATTGGCTGCTGCTCCTGCAACTGTTGGTACAATAAGAGCTACTGGGATAGCTGCTGCTGTCAAAAATAATTTTTTATTCAAATTTTCATACCTCCTCTATCATCTATTGAATTATATCGGTTACATTTTTAATAATTCTCTTCATTTTATTGAATATTTCTAAAAAGTGTATTTCCTCCCTATTTCAATAACGAAAATAATAATATTTTGATTATCTATTGATTTTAATACTACTTATTTCCCCTTCCACATTTTCACAGCAAATGTCATTCACTTGAGATAATGAGATCCAAAACGACGAAACAAAAGAGATCATTGAATGAATTTGATTCAAAAAATTAACCTGAACAATATTGTAAGTAATGAGAATTAAGGAGCATAATAACTGTTTTACAATCCTGCAAAGAAGGTTTCCAGTTTCAAGAAATATATGTATAATACAACTATTATTAGGATATTAATAGGGAACAAGGAGCTTGATGGTATTATGGAAAATCTTTATGAACCTAGTTTAACAAACAATGAAGTAGACAGGACAAGAAGCTACGAGATTGGTAATCTATTTTTTGTTGCTATGTTTGGTGGTATTTTTGCCATTACCATACTAGGTATACAAAACGCTAAATGGCTAAAAATCGAGAAAAAATACATACAGTTGTTAACGATTATTAGTATTGTACTTATTATTGCGAAGCTTGCAATCGTTTACGCAATCGGTCAACAACTAATCCTCATAGATGAAAAGTATATTAAATTAGTTGGCCGACTATTTGGGGTTGCCTGTTTTTTCATTTTCTTCGTTTTTTTAGACGAGCCATATAAAGAACATTTAGCAGTAGATGGTGTTGCTGAATCATTATGGAAGCCAGGGTTTATCGCAATCATCTTCTCTGGCTTAATCGATGCTTTGATTACGTTATTCTTACTAGCACTATAGGAGGTATATTATGAGTGAATTCGAAGAATATGATGAATATGAAGAACCATCCTTTGAAGTTATCAATCATTATTTTAATATAGGGAAATATCCCCAAGTTATCGAGCTTATTAACGAGGAATTACAAGACAATATTGAAAATAGCGGGCTTTGGTATATGTTAGCTTACAGTAACTATGCAATAAATGAATTTGACGAAGCTGAAGAACAATTTCATGAAGCCATGAGATTAGGATTCGATGAGGAACTCATATTTTATTTTCTCGGCCATCTATACATGGAAACGGAGCGATGGCAAGAAGCAGAAAAAGCCTTTCTTGAATCACTTCGCTTAAATCCAAATAATGCAGAAACACATGCAAGCTATGCTGTTTTAATGAAACAAACAGGATATCGTAATAAATCAAAGTTATTAATCAATAAAGCATTAGAATTAGATCCAGAAAATTCATATGTGTTACGTAGAAACTTTATTTTACAAGGTGTACATGGAAGTAAAGAACAACAAATCCTTGCATTAGAACAATATATGAATTCAGCAGATAGTGAAGTTGCAAAATTGTTGCACCTTGGAATAAATGCCTCCTTCCGAAATAATGAAAAAGAAGCGAAAGAATATTACAGACAAGCCTTTCTTTTAAATCCTGAGGATCAAACATTACTATCTATATTAGAAGAGATGGAAATTACAACTCACCCTCTGCTAGCGCCTAATCGTTTTATGGAACGTTTAGGGGGTCCCTCTATCATGTGGCTTGTAGGGATTGGGCTAACCTTTTTATTAATAGCATTAGGGTTTGATAGTCTAGCCATGCTGTTTTTAAAATGCTATGTAGTACTTGCACTTTATACATGGATATCAGTTCCTTTGACAAAAGGGCTAAGAAAAATAAGGGGTTATCGATATGGATAAAATTAAATGGTTACAGCAAATGGTGGAACAAAGCCCAACTGACCCTCAAGCACATTACTGGCTTGGAAAAGAGCTTGCTGAAAACGATCGCTGGCTAGAAGCTGTACAATCGTATTCAACAGGAATTTCTCTCTGTACAGATGATACACTACGTATGGAAATCATTAATGAATTAACAAAAACGAGTATACAAATTCAGCAAACGAAGTCCATGGATATCCAATCACCAGTTATTGAGCAGGAAAGTCCTGATTTAGATGAAGTGATTGAGACTACTGAAGACATTGCCGCTTCAGCAGAAGAATTACTTGAAAGAGAAGTCAAAAGTGAAGAAACCAAGTCGGACCAATTAATAGACTTTACACCTAGGTTAAAAATTATTGATGGTAAAGCCCCTAAAACAGTAAAAAAAGGGAAGGAACAAATCACTTTTACGGATGTTGCTGGGCTTGATGACTTAAAAAAGACCATTACTTTACGTATTATTAGCCCATTTTATAACAAAGGTCTATTTGCTAAGTTTCGAAAAAAAGTTGGAGGCGGCGTTCTTCTCTATGGTCCCCCGGGTTGTGGAAAAACATTTATCGCCAAGGCAACCGCTGGTGAATGTAAGGCTAATTTCTATCCTGTTCATATTACAGACATATTAAATCGCTATATTGGAGAAAGTGAACAAAATTTAAAAGCTGCTTTTGATAAAGCGCGTTTTCAAAAGCCAAGTATTATGTTTTTTGATGAAGTAGATACGATTGGTATGAGTCGGTCTAAAGCTTCTGAATATACTCGAGGAATCATCGACACATTCCTTACAGAGTTAGAGGGAATTGATACAAGCACAGATGAAGTGCTTATTATGGCTGCTACAAATACCCCTTGGGATATCGATAATGCCTTAAAGCGCCCTGGTCGATTCGACCGTCTCATCTTTGTCGCTCCACCAGATAAAAAAGCGAGAGAGCAAATTTTTAAATTGAAGCTAGCGGGAAGATATGCTGAAGAAATAGATGTAGCAACACTAGCCGCTCAAACTGAATTTTTCTCAGGTGCAGACATTGAAAATATGATTGAATTAGCTACTGAAAATGTACTTGCTGAAATTTTAGCAACCGGTGATGAACGTCCAATCACAACTAATGATTTATTACACGTTTTAGAAGAGATACAACCATCTACATTAGATTGGTTACGTACTGCAAAAAACTACGTGAAATACGCAAATCAATCAGGGTTATACAATGATGTTGAAAAATATCTACGTACCCATGCTAAACGCATTTAAAGAATGACATCAAAGAGGCATCTCCATTGTTATTTGGGATGCCTCTTTCACATGTATGTTACTATCAATTATGCCTCGGCACAGGGTCTAGAACAGGCAATTCAATGGCGTTTAGTATATCTAAAAAATGGGTGCTGTTTACATAATTCCAGTAGATATAATCTTCTTCTTGTTCAATTTGATAATTACCCTGTACTATCGTTTCAGAAATAAATAGTAGGAATTCTGATAATTGATTTGCTATCACATACTTTATTTCCTCATCACGCCCAAAATTGATGACTTGCCCTATTCGCCCTTTCTTATCTGGATCGAGATCTATGCCGATATTATTGCCACCAAAATCTTTACTAATAGGTATCCACTTACGATTGATACCCCTCTCTTTTATGTATCCAGTTGGGACGGAATAAGAAGCACCTTCCAATGCAAATTTCTCTTCTAGCTGTGCCCATACATGCCATTCCTGTAAAACATCATCTAATGGTAAAAACGGCATTCCAAAAAACAAACCCGGCCCATCTTCGTTCTCTCCATTATGCAAAAGATAAAGCTCCCTTAATTCATCAGGAAATTTAATACCCATCTCAATTTCAGCCTTCTGTATCTCTTCCTCAGAAGCTGGTGGATTTAAAAAAGGTGAAAATAATTGGTCTAATTGAACCTTTAATTTGTTCATTATCAACTGAATCATCGTCGTTTACCTCCTTTTTTAAATAGTTTCTTCATTTAAAGCGATTTTTATAAATTCAAACAGACCATCTGCATCAATTGTTCGATCTCCCCAATCATGCCAAAAATACAACACTTGACCCACTACTCCTTTTTCTGTTGGATCTGTATCAAGACAAAGATAATCGCCTCCACCATTTTCAGCAATCGGAATCCATTTTTCATTCCAAAGCGTTGGTTTTACCTCAACAGCATACTCTGTATCTGAAAGCAAATCATCTGGATCAAACTCCTCCTGTAGAAACTTCCAATTGTCAATAATTTCAGAAATGGGGGAAAGTGTTAAATTCCTAACAAAGGGCTGTACACCTTGCGACCAGACTTGCCCATTACATATACGATAAAAATTTTTCATCTCTTCTGGAAGAGTAATACCTAATGTAGTTTCGATTAGTTGAAATTCTTCAGCTGTTGCACCAGGCTGAAGGTTTAATGCTTCTATACCATTCACTTCTAACTTCGAATTTTTTTCAATTATACGATTCCATAGAATTTCAGCTTCACTTTTCACTTGTTATCCCTCTCATTTTAATTATTAATTGAATTCCTTAACACTAATCAATTATGCCCCGGCATAATTGCGTCCGGAGGATTTAGGCCGACACGATGTCCGTCACTCAGGCGTTTTCACAGGATGTGAAGTACTTAGCCTGAGTTCCTCTATTTCAGCGAGTTTGAATACCCGCTGAAAGAAGTTAAACACTTACTCTAATCTCGTTGTATTTTTCTTGCCTGATGAGTCGCTAAATCCGCATATCTTGTAGGGATTGGTAAACGGCTGTCTTTTTTAATAAAATGCATCGTTATATTAGTTGCCGTATCTAAATCAATCTCGTTACCACATGACACAAATATCGGTTTAACATCCTTTCTACTTCTTAGAGCACGACCATACACTTCCCCATCAATCACAATATCAGTAAACGCTCCAGTTATATTTTCCGGCATTATAAAATCTGTGTTCTCTATTTTATAATAAGTTTTAGCAACTCCAATTGTCGGTTTTTCCAAGAAAAATGAGGCATGTGTAGCAATGCCCATATGACGACTATGTAAATAACCATTTCCATCAAACATATAAATGTCTGGATCCGTTCTCAACTTTTTAACAGCCTCTAATACAAGAGGCACTTCACGAAAGGCTAAAAACCCAGAAATATATGGAATTGTGATTTCATTTATGTACTCAACTTGTTCAACGATTTTTTTGGAACTAAAATCAATAACTTGAATGCAACAAGCTCCATATTCTTTATTATTTTCGCCCCAATAGGCAATATCCACCCCTGCAACGAGCTGAATTTGATCATTAGAAAAATTGTTTTGTAGGGAAATACGCTTCCTCAATTCATTTTGTTGCGATGTATAATTCAGGATCATTTCTTCCATTTCCATGAAGATATCATCTCCTCTCTATATAAATATACTATCATGATACATAAATAACAGTGTTTGTTATAGGAAATATAGCAACCAAAAGCAAAAACCTCCAATCCATACACGTACCGTGAATGCTGCACAATACGAAAAGTACCGGAAAGTATCTTCGGTTTCACGCTAAGCGCATATAATAAATAAAATCAAAGAGGCATCTCAACTAATGATTTGGGATGCCTCTTTCTAAGTTTCAAAATATAATATTGATGCTCCATCTATTGCTTATGAAGCGTATAAGTTTTTTCATAACAATCGACGTACTGCACACGCTCTATTTCGCCTGATAATGAATAATAAAATATCAATCGTTCATAAATCATCTCGGTTAAAAAAGCCGTTTTCGTTGCGTCATGACTAAATGGTATAAGCTTAAATTTATATAAAGCTCCATACATCTTAGGGACTGTTAGATAAAGTTCTTCATTTTTAATTGAAATAGTAAGTACTTTATTTTCCATTAAATATTGCCCCACGATAGATTCTTTCTTTGTGAATGCTATCGGAACTCTAGGTGCCGGTGAAGATACATTTTTATCAAAAACAATCTTTGCAATCTCTCTACTTAAGTGCATGACAGGTGTAACATTCATATTACTTAAAAAGATAATCGTAACTTGGTCATCAATAAATCTAAGGAAATCACTTGAAAAACCGCTAACATCTCCAAAATGATGCACACATTTTTTCCCCATTACTTCAGAGACCATCCAGCCACACGCATAGGATCCACGATTTGGAGTCAACATTTTCTCTGTTAATTCTTTGCGAAGTATTTTGGATGATGTTAATGCCTGATCCCAAATAAATAAGTCCTCTGTTGTTGAATATAAACCGTAGGAACCTAATGGGAATGACATATCCGCATAGGCTGAATGAATGGGTTCTTCCCAAAATGAATAACCAGAAGCTAAACCTGGAACAAGCTTCACCCCATCATCACAGCCTGTATGATACATACCTAATGGATAACATATATGCTGCTGTATGTAATCTGCATAAGACATGTCTGAAACTTCTTCAATAATAGCCGTTAACAACGCATACGCTGAATTCGAATAGCCAAATTTACTACCAGGTTCAAACTCTATTTCCCTTTCTTTAAAGGAATCAATTAGCTGATCTAAAGTTGATGGCAATCTCATTGTGCGAAACCAAAAATCAGGGGCATTTGTATAATTAGGTATTCCAGAACTATTAGTTAAACAATGAAATATTGTTATCTGTTGACCATTCGGATAATCTTGTAGATATTTTCCTACACAATCATTTATATTCAACTTTTGCTTTTCATGCAATTGAAATATTGCCATCGCTGTAAATGCTTTCGTGAGCGACCCTATACGAAATTTAGTTGTGGGTACATTGGGAATGCTATGCTCCCAATTCGCCATACCAAACCCTCTGTTTAAAAGAATATTCTCATTAGATGCAATTAATAAAGTACCATTCAAATAACCGTTTCGATTATAAGAATCTACCCAATTATTTAACCGTTCTTCTAATAGCATGTGAGTTTCTCCTTACTAAAATGAATAATCATTCTTTAATTTTTTTACCTGATGAGTTGCCAAATCCGCATATCTTGAAGTTCTATATACTTCAATGCAAAACCTCCCAATCCAACTCGCACTGTAATTTCTACACAATACGAGAAGATTAGGAGGTGTTTAAATGGTTCATATCTTTCTTTCTATTCATATATTATCCTCTACTAAGAGTTGGCTTTCTATTATAAGTATCGTAGTCATAGGAATGCGTATGATTTCCTTCATTTATCTTAATTCGAATGGACATTCCTTCTCCTACATTGGTATTGATAGAAAACTGGCCATTAAAAGCATGTACCCTCTCTTGCATCCCCCTGATTCCCATTGAATCAGAAACAATAATTCCATCCATTTTGCATCCTACACCATCGTCTAAATAAATAATTTCAAAGCCATCGTCTGTTTCTAACAAATGAATTTCGACAGTGTTGGCATACGAATGTTTTAATGCATTGTTTAACAACTCTTGAAAAAGCCGATAAATCATCAAGTTTAAACGCTCATCTTCTAAATATAGACGATCGATTGTGTAAACTAAAACAAAATTCGCACGCTTATGAACTTTTTGAATAAGCTTCTCAAGCGCAGCATTTAAGCCTAGTGTATCTAATAATGGCGGCTTCAAATTTTCACAGTAGCCTCTTAAATCATTCAACGATGCAATCATATGATCATGAATCTTAGTAAGGTTCACCTGAATATCCGTTGTCCTCTTCGCATGAATACATACATCCATTTCTCGAGCAATATGTAGCTGCTCTTGTAAAACCGTATCATGAAGCTCTTGAGCTAATTGATATTTTTCTTGTTCAAATCGTAGCCAAAGAAGCTTATTGAGCCATGGTAGCTGACTTTTATCAGCCTCTTTCATATGCTTTAACTGTTCTAATAGACCTTCCACCATTTTCGTATTTTCAATAAAATTATTTACATATAAAAGTAATAATTCAAGCCATAATAACTCCTCATCCTTTAAATAAATCGATTTATTATGGTCTACGACTAGTATTCTTTTATAATTTACATCTTGGTGGATAAAAGCTATATAAAAATGCTCCGTTTTCTTTATATCCCCCATGTGGAGATTCTCAAGTAATATTTCGTCCATTTGATTTTGAGTATAGTCTTTTGATGTACTTGTGGAAGTAACTTGATGTGTTTGCAAATCATAGGTTAATACGTAAACATGTTTAATCTCAAGGTGTAAAGCAATTTCTTGAACAAATTTATCTAGCAAGTCTTCAATCTTCACGACCCTACCTATACTATCAACTGTCGTATACAATCGATGGATATAATCCCCTTTTGTTGAAAAAAGAATTTTTCGCTTATGATAATCTATTTTCTCTTTAATATAGAAAAGTGCTATTAATGATAAGAAGGCAAAAAAGAATAATTCCGCCATTCTTGAAATAGACAAATCAGTAATTACATACAGACCTATTAATAACCAAATCGTAAAAACAAATGAAAAATTAAAGTAATAGCGTAAACGGGTAATAAAGTATTCCATATCAAATATACGTTCAGTGAGCTGTGTACATATAAAGCTATATGGTATGAACATTAAAAATAAGGAGCATATTTCGGCAGAAAGTATATATTTATAGGAAATAATCTCAGGTATGGCAAACAAAAAAAGGAATGGTAAGAATGGGATAATAATACTTAGTAAAAAAATTTTCAATTGAGGGGTCTTATATTTTGAATAACCTATCCCTAAAATACAAAGAATTATTATTAATAAAATAAAAAATAACCACAAGGTAAAATTAGAGAATAAAGTATTTGTAGATGGGAAGATGATACTAAAAATACTAAGAAAAACTATAATTAAAGGTAGTATATATAGTATTTTAATGTTGTGAATTAATAACCATTTTAAATTCAAGAATAAAAAATAATTTCTTAAAAAGTGAATCAAAAGAACAAGACAAAGTAGCATACTACTTCGATTCACAACTGTTCCAACACTATCTAATCTTCCTGATGCACCGATACTAACATAAGCTAATGATACTGATAGAATAAACAGAATAAGTAAATTTATTAGACTCGAGTTCTTTTGTTTCTTGTATATATAGAGAGAAATAATTAGACTTAACAAATAATAACATGCTGGTAAAAAAAATATATAGAAAAGTTGTTCAGGAATGTCAAATGGTTTTATTTGTATATTAATTAATCGTCTATCTTCTTGTTTCTCCAACGTTAACTCTTTAGCTACCCTAATTACAGGATCATATTTAATAATATTTAATTCATTAATATTATTACCATCAACTTCTAAAATAATATCCCCAGCTGAGATATTTTGCTTATTTGCCCACTCCTTAAAATATGGTTCTATTATTAGCCATTGTCCATTCTCTTCTTTCAATTTAATTCCCAAATAAGGCGTGCTATAAGTAACATAAAGCAAATAGCTTCCAAAGATGAGATAAGTACTTATAGCAAGCCATAGCCAATTATTTTTTAAAAAGTTTAGTGCCAAAAGCCGCTTTCTAAACATGTTTCTTCATCATCAAATGATGTTATGATTGCCTTCTGCTCAAGCTCAGTCATACCAACTAGAGAAGCTTTTTTTTCTTTTATCAAAGTTACCATCGACGGATTTTGCTCTAAATATTGAATCACGCTAATCATAAAATCTCCTCATTTCATTTATTTTTTATAGCTACACTTTCTGGGGTACTCATTATATTGAGCTCCAATTTTCATTTACCAATTCTTTTACAAGGAATTAATAACCATAAATGTAACTACAACTCCATTATACTATCGTTTTACTATTAATCAACAATATTTTCTAGAATTCGCCAAATAAACAATAGATTACGCAGCATTTTCACACAATGTACTAATTTTCCGAATATTCAACCTCAATAACTAAATTCCATTTCAAAAATATAAAATATTAAAAAGCGTATTCCTTCTACTTTTATAAAGTTGGAATACGCCAATGTTTTTATATTTTATCTTTTTTAAAAGGAACTACTTTAAGTACTTGTCCAATTTCCCCCAATGATTCAATTTGCATTATAGCTTGATAGTAAGGGTATTCATTAACAAGTTCACAAGGAAGTGTTTTAGAACATTTTAGTAAATCAAAAGTAGATATCTTTAAGTACAAAACATTTTTTATTTTGACTAAATCTTTTAATCCCCAATGGGTGAAGCTGTTAACACAATGCTACAAGTTTCAATAGAGTCATCTAACTCCTTTAACTCACTAACACAACCGCTACCAATCCAACTGTTAAAGTCTAAGGCAATAATAGTTGCATTTTGTGGATTCATATCTCCGCAATCCAAGACGAATATCTTACTCTCTTTTGCATTTAGTTCCATTAAAAAAACATTGCCGCCACCAACATCGCCAATAGCAACGTAACCTTTTGCATACTCATTTACTTCCCAGGTTTCGTTTCTCTCTATAAGATCCTCAGTACCATAAATCAACACACCACCTGCAATGGAAAAGCCATTAGCGTTTTTTAGTAAGCTTCTATATGGAACAGGTAGTCTAATGTTCATTTTATCTTCTAGACTACCGATTTCCTTCTCACTTGCTGGGACATTTTTAATTAAATCGGAAATATTATTTAAATGAAACATTGTTCACCACCTTATAATCTAAATCATCTGCTGGATTACTTTTCATAACTTTTTTCTTCTAAATTAATTATTATTAAACTATTTATAAATGAATCAATTTCATAAATCACTTTTTTCAAGAGCTTAGACTGCTCCTATTAAGAAAACTTACGTTTTTAAAAATTATGCTGCTTGAGTTTGTACTT
>NZ_JBIWFQ010000041.1:0-38204 GCF_044763105.1 Lysinibacillus sp. NPDC096212
CACACCCGTTCCCATACCGAACACGGAAGTTAAGCTCTTTAGCGCCGATGGTAGTTGGGGGCTTCCCCCTGTGAGAGTAGGACGTCGCTAGGCACAAAGCAGCCACTGAGAAATCAGTGGTTTTTTTAATGTTTAAAAATCGGTAATAACGCCCTGAAAAATGTTAGAATTTAATTGATCTAAATGAATAAATAAAGGGGTGTATTGAAATGGCAACAGGATTATATAGTGAAAATATTCAAATTGAGAAAGCAAAACTACAAGAGTTTATTCATAATAAAGAGCAATGGGCTGTACTAATACCCGGTTATTTACATCATGAATTTCCAAATGAACAAAATATGATTTGGGTATTTAAAGGGGATTTTGGCATTATCCAAAAAGCTGTAAAGGTTGAGCTTATGTGCAAGGAATCAAACCCTAATCAAGTTATGTTTGATTTGGTAGGCTTATCAGACCCAATAAACGGTGACGGTTATTTTGAAATTACACAAGATCAGGATGGTACATGTCAGTTAGTAGGCAATTTAACAATGAAGGCAAGTGGTTTCTTAGCGGGCATGATGAATCCAATTTTAGAGAAGTTTGTACCACAATTAATTGAAAAGCTAGTACAAGGGATGGCGGTAAAAGCTAGTATCTAGTATGTTGTAGAGAAATTAGAGTTAAGTACATTTTAAAATAGTTTTTATTGATAAACGTGTAATATAAAGGATCGTTGCTATTAGGTGCAATGGTCTTTTTATATTTATCAGCAAAAGTAGTAAGAGATGACATGACATTATATTAAAACGTTTACGAGTCGGAACTGAAATCCTTTACGTTATTCGTACTTATTATATGGAATAACATGACAGATCCCTTTGTGAAGTTTAAATTTGAGTAAACACTCAAAAAAGGTGGTGAAAAGGTTTGGTATCAAAGAAGGATAAAATTTTAGAAGCGTCATTAGAGCTTTTTACTAAAAAGGGCTTTACCGCAACGACTACTAAAGAAATAGCATTAAAGAGCGGAGTAGCAGAGGGGCTTATATTTTATTATTTTAAAGATAAAAATGAACTTCTTAATTATCTTATTCATGAGTTTTCATTTATTGGCTCACTACAAAATGAGATAAAAGAGCTTTCAAAGATGGAGCCATATCCAGCTTTAATTAAATTTGGCCAATTATATGCCAATTTTTTATTAGATCATAAAAACTTTTTAACTTTTATTTGGTCTCCAGAAATAGTACAGAACACAAATGTTAGTAAGGATATTGTGGATTTTATAAATGCAATGGGTGAACAAGTCAGTTCACTTTTGATAAGAGCTTCTTCATGTGCTGTGGAAAAAAAGACGGTAGAAACAGCAGCTTCAATGTTTCTATCAACAATATTAACGCATGTTTTAATTGAAGAAAGAAAAACAGATAAAATGCCAATTGAAAATAATCATTATATTGAAGAGGTAGCTATGTTTATATTAAAAGGGATTCAAAATCCGGGCGCATTTGTTTATCTATAGCAAAAGCAATGCGACAGCGGTAATTATGCCAAGTCGAAATTGATATAAGTTGATTGAAGTGGAGATTAGATGCCCCTAGGAAAGCGCCCAATCGGAACGGAAATCAACCACACGTTATGATGAGAAGCTATTTTTTTTGAGAAATTTTGAGTAATTACTCAATATATTTTAGATAGGAGGAATCATCATGGAACAATGGGTAGGTATTCAAACACTTATTTGGTTATTTCCTATTATGTTTATTCTTCATGATTTTGAAGAAATTATTATGGTTGAAAAGTGGCTAAACAAGAATTCTATCATCTTGTACGAAAGATTGCCGAAAAACATTGCTGATCGGGTTATTAAACAGTTTTCGATGTCGACAGCGCAGTTTGCGGTAGCAGTCATCGTAATATTCATGTTTGTAAGTAGTTCCACTTTTGTGGCAAATCAGTATGTGAATCAAGGGCCATATGGAGATATCTACTTTTTTACTGTTGTTACACTAACCTACTTTCTACATGCGTTCACTCACCTTGCACAGTCTATATTTCTTCGTTCTATTACACCTGGTGCATTCACATCTTTGATAATCGTTATTCCATATAGTTTAATTTTGTATCATTCGTTATTAGTCAATAAAGTCATAACTTGGAACATTATTTTTATTTGCTTACCGTTTTGTCTTTTAGTGATCCCTATTGCATTACTAGCACATTGGATCGGGAAAAAGGTTATATGAATTTCACTTTATTTATCTTCAGCAAATGTTTTTGTAACGTAAGTGTTATAATTAACTAAGAGAATATAACGGAAATGGGTGTTTTGTTTTGCAAAAGAAAAGGCCGATTGTAGAAGGATTAGAGCGCTTTCGACAACAACAAAATATTTCCTTTCATGTCCCAGGGCATAAGCATGGAGAGCTGTCCCATCTTCCTCAGCCCTTTAAAGATGTAATGCGGTATGATGTGACTGAATTATCAGGTCTTGATGACTTACATCACCCAGAGGAAATGATATTAGAGGCAGAAAACTTGTTGGCAGATACATATGGGGCGATGAAAAGTTTCTTTTTAGTAGGCGGATCTACAATTGGAAACTTAGCGATGATTTATGCCACATGTAAAAAAGGAGATACGATTATTGTCCAACGTAATGCACATAAGTCTATATTTCACGCAATTGAGCTTGTTGGAGCAAAACCTGTATTTGTTTCCCCGCTATGGGATGAACGTACATTAACTGCAACACATGTTTCTTATAAAGATTTAAAAGGTGCAGTTGATGATTATCCAGTGGCCCGTGCTGTCGTATTAACGTACCCTACTTATTATGGTATAACATCTAAAGAAATGCAGCAGCAGATCGCGTATTGTCATGAGAAGGGTATTCCTGTTTTAGTGGATGAAGCACATGGTGCCCATTTTAGTGCATGTACTTTATTTCAACCATCAGCATTGACGTTTGGTGCAGATATAGTAGTACAGTCTGCACATAAAACACTACCTGCTATGACAATGGCATCCTTTATGCATGTTAATTCTGATTTAATCGATGTCGACAAAATAAATCACTATTTACGTATGTTACAATCTAGCAGCCCATCCTATCTTTTATTGGCTTCATTAGATGATGCACGTTATTATATACAGACATATTTGGAGAGTGACGGTGCATATATAATAGGAAAAAGAGATCAATGGGTTGAGGCATTACGAGCTATTGGCTCTTTGGAAGTTATTGAGGTAGACGACCCTATAAAATTATTGTTACGTGTTAATGGCTATAGCGGTTTTCAATTACAAGAGGCATTGGAAGCAAAGCATGTATATGCAGAACTAGCAGATGCAAATCAAGTATTGCTTGTGCTACCTTTATTGAAACAGGGACATAACTATCCATTTGCAGAAATACGCGTTCGTATTAAGGATGCTATAACATTGTTAGTAAGTACACCAAAGGCAGAAATAATAACGGCTTCACAAACAGCCTATAATTTTGTAGCTATTACGGAACCAGCCTACACATTTGAGGAAATTGAAAAGGCAGAAAAAGAATGGTTACCGTATATGCGAACAATAGGACGTATCTCTGCTAATATGATTATTCCTTATCCACCAGGCATTCCATTGCTTGTTCCTGGAGAAAAAATAACAGTAGCAAAGCTAAGCCAGCTAGAGGAGTTACTGGCTTGTGGTGCAACGTTCCAAGGAAATCACCGTTTAGAAGAAAAGATGATTGAGATCATTAAATAGTTGGAGGCAATAACAGCATGAATTGCAATTTATTTATTACATTTGAAGGTCCAGAAGGTGCTGGGAAAACAACAGTTATTCAAAAAATAGCCGAGCGACTTGCAGAAGAAAATATTGATGTATTAGCAACGAGAGAACCTGGTGGTATTGAAATTGCTGAGAAAATTAGGAGCATTATTTTAAACCCTGAACATACAGCCATGGATGAGCGTACAGAAGCATTATTATACGCAGCAGCAAGAAGTCAGCATTATTTTGAAAAAGTACGACCTGCGCTGGATGCTGGTAAAACGGTTATTTGCGATCGATTTATCGATTCTTCATTAGCATACCAAGGATATGCGCGTGGTATCGGCGTTGATGAAGTATTATCTATTAACGAGTTTGCAATCGGTAAGATGTTACCCGATATGACAATATTATTTGACCTTGCACCAGAGGTTGGCTTGGCACGGATTCATGCTCATGGAGAGCGAGAAGTAAATCGCTTAGATGTCGAAAGTTTAGCTTTTCATAAGAAAGTTCGGGAAGGATATTTACAGTTAGTAGAGCGTTACCCTGAGCGTATACATGTCGTCAATGCGGATCAAAATATTGAGCGTGTTGTTGAAGATGTATGGTCATTAGTATATGAAGCAATACAGTAAATGCATGAAGTTGTCTACCACAATGTGATATAATGGTAACATCAATAATCATTCAGCAATGTTTTCTGCGCGAAAGCAAAGCGACAGCGACAAATGTTTTCTGCGCGAAAGCGAAGCGACAGCAGCTGAATGCGGATAGATAAAAGGTAACTAAAATTTATTTAGATGAATTTTATCGAAGGGGTGAGTGCGAATGAAGTTAGTCGTAGCTGTAGTGCAAGATCAGGATAGCAGCCGCTTATCGAATGCTTTAACGAAAAATCAGTTTCGTGCAACTAAATTAGCGAGCACAGGAGGATTTTTACGCTCTGGAAATACGACGTTTCTTATTGGGACGGAAGACTCTCTCATACCTAAAGTTTTAGATATTATTCGTGATAATTGTCGAGCACGAGAACAAATGGTTGCCCCTGTTTCGCCATTAGGCGGGAATACAGATTCCTATATACCTTATCCTGTAGAGGTAGAGGTAGGAGGAGCCACAGTTTTTGTATTACCAATTGAACAGTTTCATCATTTTTAAGCACAATATATGTATTTGATAAAGAAAGCAAGTGGGGGCGAAACAGCTTGAAGATCAATCAAGATATACGTGTCGGGTTAAATACTAATCGTAAAGAGCCACTGCATAACAATAACCTAAATAACCGATTTGGAGATATGGTCGTCAAGCAAGGAACCAAATTACAGACTGAACAGCTTACACGATTGCTAGGGGATATTTCTACAGCAGGTGATCGTGTTGCAAGATCACGTAATTTACGAGAACTTGCTCGTTTTAAAATGCTTGTTAAACGATTCCTACAAGAAACGGTAGAGCATGGTATGGATTTAAAGCAATCCCATACTTGGAATCGTTTTGGTGAAGGAAGACGCTTGAAAATAATTGAAACTATTGATACGCGTCTTGTAGAGCTTGCGCAAGATATTTTAGATGAAGAAAAGGAAGCAATTGACCTTCTTGATAAAATCGGTGAGATTAAAGGCTTATTAATTAATTTGTATATGTAAAACCCGTGTCTCGTTCTCTTGTAGGCGCGGGCTTTTTTCAAATCTATTCAGCAGCCAAATTTATTTGTTGAATGACATAAAACTAATCTATCTGCTCTAAAGCCGCAGATATTTCTGTACTAAAATTGGTTCATCACCAAAATTTATGGATGACTTTTGTTAAAACGTCTACTATGTAAATAAGTTGATTGGAGTGGAGGCTGGGCGACTCCTTGGGGATTAGCGATAGAGGAACGAAGGCTAAAACCATCACATCCTGTGATAACGCCTTCGTGACTAACATCGTGTAGGCCCGAGACCCTGGAGCGAGCACATAGGGGAACGAAGGCTAAAAGCATCACGTTCTGTGATAACACCTTCGTGACCAACATCCTGTTGCCCCAAGCGGCTCATCGGACGCCCCCAGGAAGCTCTGCTCTGCGCGAAAGCGAAGCGTCAGCAACAACAAAGCGCCCAGCCGGAACGGAAATCAACCACACGTTTTGGTGATGATCCATAAAATTGAGCAATAGGAAACAATTATGCTATGAGCGTAATTGATATAGGAAGGAATTTAAATTTATGGCCAAGAATGTTGAAGAGCTATTCACACTGCAACCAGTCGTAATGAAGCAGCTTCAAACGATTTTTGACAAAAATAGATTAGCACATGCATACATTTTTGATGGCGAAAAAGGGACAGGCAAAGTAGATATTATGCAGTTTTTTGTCAAATTAATGCTATGTGAGCAACCAAGTCAAAATGTTCCATGTGAAACATGTCGAAATTGCAGACGTGTTGTTTCGGGTAATCATCCAAATATTCATCAAATTTATCCAGAAGGTCAATTTATAAAAATTGATCAAATACGTGATTTAATTGCAGAAATGAAGATGATGGGTGTTGAAGAGGGACGTAAGATTTATGTACTTCATCATGCAGATCGTCTCAATATTGCATCTGCAAACATGATACTTAAATTTTTAGAGGAACCAGAGGGTGAAGTAACTGCAATTTTGTTAACGGAGCAAATGCAGTCAATTTTACCAACGATTCGTTCTCGCTGCCAGCATGTTAAATTCCAAAAAATGCCCCGACACATATTATTAAAGCATTTGCAAGATAGCAACATTTCTTACTCGATGGCTTCTACAGTGAGCATGCTGACGAACGAGCTCGAAACAGCTATGATTTTAGCAAATGATGAGCAGTTTGCACATGCTCGAAAAACAGTGTTAAAATTAGTAGAGGCAATTCGTCAGAATGTACATGAGGCAATGCTTGTTGTACATGAAGAATGGTTGCCACTGTTTAAAGAAAAAGGCGAGATGGAGCAGGCATTAGATTTACTACTATTTGCTTACCGTGATATAGTGTCAATAAAAGCTAATCCCGAAGTAGCTTGTACTTACCCAGACATGTTACAAACATTTAAAGAAGCTGCGCTACATTCGACTTATGAACGTCTATCTAGTCAAATGGAGTCTATTTTACAGGCACGTTCATCTTTACAGCGTAACATGAATAGGACGTTAATGATGGAGCAGTTAATGCTAAATCTGCAGGAGGGATATACATTTGTATAATGTAGTGGGAGTCCGTTTTAAAAAAGCGGGTAAAATATATTACTTTGATCCAGCATCATATCTACTCGAGGACAGCCAATATGTCATTGTAGAGACAGCTCGCGGTGTAGAATATGGTAAAGTAGTTGTCCCCCAAAAGGTTGTTGGGGATAATGATGTTGTATTACCACTTAAACAAGTTCTACGACCAGCGGATGAACGTGATCGTATCCAAGTAGAGGAAAATGCAGCCGAATCAAAGCATGCATTTGAACTAGCAAGCGCAAAAATCATTGAGCATAATTTAGAAATGAAGCTCGTTGATGTTGAATATACATTTGATCGTAATAAAATCATCTTTTATTTTACGGCTGAAGGACGCGTTGATTTCAGAGATCTTGTAAAAGATTTAGCTTCGGTTTTCAGAACACGTATCGAACTTCGTCAAATTGGTGTTCGTGATGAGGCGAAGTTGTTAGGTGGCATTGGTCCGTGTGGCCGAATGCTTTGCTGCTCAACGTTTTTAGGAGATTTTGAGCCGGTTTCTATTAAAATGGCTAAAGATCAAAACTTATCTTTAAATCCATCCAAAATTTCAGGTCTTTGCGGTCGTTTAATGTGCTGCTTGAAGTATGAAAATGATGAATATGAGGAAGCAAAAGAGGGTATGCCAGACGTTGGTGATATGACGATGACACCAGATGGCCGCGGTAAAGTTGTAGGTTTAAATGTACTGGAAAGACTCATTCAAGTATATTTACAAGAGCAGGAGCGCACAGTCGAGTATACATTAGAAGAACTGCTAGCATGCGAAAAAAATCTTATTTAAGATAGAGAATTGGACGAGGTGGCTTGGGTGAAGGACCGTAATTTCTTAGATACCGTTATGGAGTTCGAACAACAGCTCGAAGCAATGCAGGAGCAATTTAGTGCATTGAAACAATTTGTAGCGTTAATGATGGAGGAGCATAAAGCACTCGAAACAGAAAATCATCACCTTCGTACACGTCTAGAAGAACTACTTTCTAATGAAAACTCTGTACAGGCTTCTGATGTGAAGAAAGAGAATCCGTTAGATATTGGCGAAGGTTATGATAACCTAGCACGTTTATACCAAGAAGGCTTCCATGTTTGTCATGTTCATTTCGGAAGTTCCCGTAAAGGTGAAGACTGTCTGTTTTGTCTATCATTTTTAAATAAACAAAATGTGTAATAGAAGGCTGATTCCCACTATAGTGGTGTCAGTCTTTTGTTTTGTATAGTAGGAGGAAGAAACATGGAAAATTGGTTGAAGGGTGATGAACGATTAGACTATTTATTAGCTGAGAATTTACGTATTATTCAAAGTCCCTCGGTCTTTTCGTTTTCATTGGATGCAGTGCTACTTTCAAAATTTATCAATGTCCCATATCATAAAGGGAAAATTGTTGATTTGTGCTCAGGTAATGGTGTAATTCCACTTTTTCTAAGCGCCAGAACAAAGGGACATATTACAGGAGTAGAAATTCAACCACGTTTATTTGATATGGCTGAGCGAAGTATCCGTTACAATAAGTTAGAAGAACAAATTCATATGGTTCTTGGTGATGTGAAGGAAATTCCTAAGGAGCTTGGTATTGAAAAATATGATGTTGTAACCTGTAATCCACCATATTTTTTAGCACATGAAGCTAGTGATAAAAATTTAAGTGAGCATTACGCTATTGCACGTCATGAACTATATTTAACCCTAGAGGAAGCAATACAATCAGCAAGTAAATTATTAAAGCAAGGCGGAAAGGCAGCTTTTGTTCATCGTCCTGGTCGATTACTAGATATTGTTACGGCAATGCGTGCAAATCGCTTAGAGCCTAAACGTATGCAATTTATTTATCCGAAAGAAGGTAAGGAGGCCAATACACTATTAATAGAAGGAATTAAAGATGGTAAGCCTGATCTGAAAATATTACCGCCCCTGTATGTTTATAATTCGGATAATGAATATACAGCAGAAGTGAGAGAAATCCTTTATGGAAAAGAGCAATAGCCATTATTTTTATGTGTTAGAGTGTGCCGATCAATCCTTTTACGCTGGCTACACGAATAATGTAGACAGGCGTGTCGATGTGCATAATGCTGGTAAGGGAGCAAAATATACGAGAGCGCGAGGTCCAGTGGAATGTATTTATGTAGAGGAATTCGATACAAAACAAGAAGCGATGCGCGCAGAATACGCTTTTAAACAGCTAACACGAAAGCAAAAAATGAAATATATAGGGAGGGATGACGCATGAAATCTCAGAAAAGTACAATGCACGGTCATACAGGTTGTTTATATTTAGTGGCAACGCCTATTGGTAACCTAGAGGATATGAGTGTACGTGCGTTACGTATTTTAAAGGAAGCAGATATTATTGCTGCCGAGGATACACGTAATACAAAGAAACTATGCAACTACTTTGATATAGAAACACCACTGATAAGCTATCATGAGCATAATTTAGAGGTGGGGGGAGAAAAGCTATTAGCCTTCTTACGTGAAGGAAAAACAGTCGCATTAGTTAGCGATGCTGGTCTACCTTGTATTTCCGATCCAGGTGCAGATATAGTCGAAAAAGCTATCGATCAAGACTTTCCAGTTGTGCCGGTGCCAGGTCCCAATGCTGCAATATCAGCATTAATCGCTTCTGGATTAACACCGCAGCCATTTTTCTTTTACGGATTTTTAAATAGAGGAAAAAAGGACCGTCGACAGCAATTAGAGCAACTAAAAAAACGTCAGGAAACTATTTTGTTTTATGAGGCTCCTCATCGTTTAAAGGACACTTTAAAAGATATGGAATCTATTCTTGGTAATCGTCGAATCGTATTAGCTCGTGAGTTAACTAAAAAATTCGAAGAGTTTTTACGTGGTACGTTGGCTGAAGCAGTGGAATGGTCACAAACGGAGGAAATTCGAGGGGAATTTTGTATTGTCCTTGAAGGTAATGAGAATGCCGAGGAAGAAATTAACGAAGATGCTTATTGGATGACAATGTCTGTCGTTGAACATGTCGATTATATTATTAATGATACAGGCGTTACATCAAAAGAAGCTATAAAGGAAGTAGCAAAACTACGTCAAGTAGCTAAGCGAGAAGTCTATAATGAATACCATAGTTAATGGAAAGAAAGAGGTTGCCTAAATAAGGCGACCTCTTTCTTTGTATATCTAATCAAATAGATGACTCATCACAATAACGTGAGGTTGATTTACGTTCCGGCTGAGCGCTTTGTTGTTGCTGTCGCTACGCTTTCGCACAGAGCAAAGATTCCTGGGGGCGTCCGATGAGCCGCTTGGGCCAACACGATGTTGGTCACGAAGGCGTTATCACAGGACGTGATGGTTTTAGCCTTCGTTCCTCTATTGCTGATCCCCAAGGAATCGCCCAGCCTCCACTCCAATCAACTTAACTTCATAGTTTTACAAATGTCACGCCTAACCTTTAGTGAGGAGCATATAAATCAAATAAATTGATAATAATTGTAAAAAATAGTATCCTTAATCATAAAAGGTCTGACATGGACATTATAAGGGACTCGAAAATTGGGTATATTATATTTATCTTCTATTAAATGAAGATAACGCCTCCAGATGCATCAAGCCAAGGCGAAATTGATAAAAAAAAACCTAAATCACTGTGCTTGATTTAGGTGTGTATATCAAATTATTTTTTTAAGTTAGATTGGATTTCTTTCACTAACATTTCTGCGCCTTCAGGGCTTAAAATTAATTTGCCTCCAACTAGACGGAAGTTATCATCAGAAACTTCACCAGTTACAGCACATGTCATGTTTGGCATATATTTTTTTAAGATGATTTTGTCATCATCCACATAGATTTCTAAAGCGTCTTTTTCTGCAATACCTAGTGTACGGCGAAGTTCGATTGGAATTACTACACGTCCTAATTCATCGACTTTACGAACGATTCCTGTTGATTTCATAATTATTTTTCCTCCTAATGTAAAAAAGTTATATTGGTATTTCGTCAAATTTCGACATAATTTCCTTGTCTGATAGTTATCATACCAAGTAATGCCATAAACGTCAATTAATTAATACACTAATATTATTGTTTTGAAAAAATTTTTTGAGGAGAAAACAGATATTTTGCTTATTTTAAAAGGTTTTTATTATATATTTTAATTTATAGTAAAAAAGCTTCTCATTTAAGACATTAAATGGATTGGTTCTATCATTCGACATTTTTCGCGCGCGATGAACTATCAATCAATTATGCCTCGGCATAATTGCGTCCGGAATTGGCTTTGTGCCAGGCCTGCAGATGTTTTTTGTGCGAAAGCGTAGTGCTAACGCAGCGGCAGCAACTTGTTTTTGTCTGTGCGAAAGCGAAGCGTCAGCAACAGCACCGATGCTGGTCACTCAGGCGTTTTCACAGGATGTAAAGGTCTTAGCCTGAGTTCCTCTATTTCAGCGGGTGTTTGGACACCCGCTGAAAGAAGTTGAAACGAATTTCGTACTTAGTTAGAATAGATAGTATACTGTGAAACAATGGAGGCAGTTCTTGTGAGCGAACAAAACAAAACATTCTATATAACAACCCCTATTTATTACCCAAGTGGGAAATTCCATATCGGTACAGCGTATACAACTGTAGCATCAGATACAATTGCACGTTATAAACGTTTACGTGGTTATGATGTACGTTTCTTAACGGGAATGGATGAGCATGGGCAAAAGATTCAAGAAAAAGCTGCAGAAGCGGGCAAACATCCTCAAGAATACGTGAATGAAATTGCAGATGCTGCGAAAAAGCTTTGGGCATTGATGGACATTTCATACGATGACTTTATTCAAACGACGCAAGAGCGTCATACGAAAACTGTCGAAAAGATTTTCCAAAAGTTTTTAGATAATGGTGATATTTATAAAGGTGAGTATGAAGGTTCGTACTGTACACCATGTGAATCTTTCTTTACTGAGACACAATTAGTAGAGGGTAACTGTCCAGACTGTGGTCGTCCAGTACACAAAGTTAAAGAGGAATCTTACTTCTTTAATATGAAGAAATACGCAGATCGTCTTTTAGCTTATTATGAAGAAAACCTTGAATTTATTGAGCCTGAATCTCGAAAAAATGAAATGATTAATAACTTCATTAAACCAGGGCTAGAAGATTTATCTGTTTCAAGAACTTCATTTGATTGGGGCATTAAAGTTCCAGGAGACCCTAAACATGTAATTTATGTATGGGTAGATGCCTTAACTAACTATATAACGTCATTAGGATATCTTTCGGAGGATGAAACATTATTCAATAAATATTGGCCGGCAGATGTACATGTAGTTGGTAAAGATATCGTTCGATTCCATACTATTTATTGGCCAATTTTCTTAATGGCACTAGATTTACCACTTCCTAAAAAAGTATTTGCCCATGGTTTTATAATGATGAAAGACGGTAAGATGTCTAAATCAAAGGGCAATGTTATTTATCCTGAAATGTTAATAGAACGTTATGGTTTAGATGCGACACGATATTTCCTATTGCGCGAGTTACCATTCGGATCTGATGGTGTATTTTCGCCAGAATCATTTGTTGAACGTACAAACTTCGACTTAGCAAACGATTTAGGCAATTTATTGAATCGTACTATTTCAATGATTAATAAATATTTCGACGGCATTATTCCAACTGAAAATCTTCAGTCGACAGAATTTGATGCGGCTTTAAAAGAGCAGGCTAAATCGGTACGTATTAAATATGAAGAAAGTATGGAAAAAATGCAATTTAGTGTCGTATTAGCAGACGTATGGACACTTGTTTCAAGAACGAATAAATATATAGATGAAACTCAACCGTGGGTGCTAGCAAAAGAGGAATCAGATAAGCCAAAATTAGGAGCTGTTATGCGAAATTTGGCGGAGAGTTTACACCAAATTGCTGTCATGTTACAACCATTTATGACATCTACTCCCAAACGAATTATTGAACAATTAGGCTTGGATGACAAATTCTTAGCATGGGAAACAATTGAAACATTCGGCAATACTATTCCAGCAAACATTAAAGTGGTAGAAAAAGGGATTCCCATTTTCCCTCGTTTAGAGAGTGAAGTTGAAATTGCGTATATTCGTGAAGAAATGCGTGGTTCAGTGAAAACTCCACAAGTGGAAGAAACAAAAAACGAGCAAAAAGCTGCAGAGGTTCCAGAAATTCCTGAAATTACTATTGATGATTTTATGAAAGTTGATTTACGTGTAGCTACTGTAACAGCGTGTGAAACTATTCCAAAGGCAGACAAATTATTAAAGCTTCAAGTGGATCTTGGATATGAGCAACGACAAGTAGTTTCAGGTATTGCAAAGTTTTATTCTCCAGATGAATTAATTGGTCAAAAAGTGATTGTAGTCTCTAACTTAAAGCCAGTTAAATTACGTGGTGAATTATCACAAGGAATGATTCTAGCTGGTGAAAAAGATGGGATTTTAAAATTAGCATCGGTTGATCCGAAACTAGAGAACGGCGCAAAAGTAAAGTAATAAATTTTAGGAAGGCCTGCTGAATGTAAAAAGTTCAGCAGGCTTTTAAAATCCGTCTTGAAAATGAGTGTTTTATTATCTTGAAATAATTTATACACATTATTCATTGAGGTTTTTTAGGTATATAGTAACAAACGTGGTGTCTGAGGTTATGAGTAATGTTATAATACTAAATTGTTTGTAACAAAATTGTAACACTGATGAAAAATATGAAATAATAATTTCTAATAAAATCTATGTTAGGAGAATAACGATGTTTATTGATACACATGTACACTTAAATGCAGATCAGTATGAAGAAGACTTACAAGAGGTTATAGATAGAGCTCTTGAAGCCAAAGTAGAAACAATGGTTGTTGTTGGTTTCGACCGCAAAACTATAGAAAAAACAATGCAACTGGTTGAACAGTATGATTTTGTTTATGGTGTCATTGGTTGGCACCCTGTCGATGCCATTGATTGTACAGAAGAGGATTTAAATTGGATTGAGAAATTAGCAGCACATCCAAAAATAGTAGGTATTGGTGAAACCGGGTTGGACTATTATTGGGATAAATCCCCGAAAGATGTTCAACAAGCACTTTTCCGCAAGCAAATTCATTTAGCGCAAAAGCTGAATTTACCAATCATTATTCATAACAGGGATGCTACTGGAGATGTTGTACAAATTTTACGTGAAGAAAACGCTGCTTCCGTGGGAGGCGTTATGCATTGTTATAGTGGCAGTGTGGAAACCGCACAAGAATGTATTGCTATGAATTTTATGATTAGTCTTGGTGGGCCGGTGACATTTAAAAATGCACGAATGCCGAAAGAAGTGGCGACAGAAATACCTTTAGAACATTTGATGATTGAAACTGATGCACCGTATTTAGCACCTCATCCATATCGAGGAAAACGTAATGAGCCAGCTTTAGTGCCATTAGTTGCAGAAGAAATTGCCCGTTTAAAAGGATTAACGATTGAGGAAATTGCACAAGTAACGACAGCCAATGCGAAAAAAATTTTTAGGATTGACAATTAACTAGCTGAGATGCCTCCAATACTGAGTTTGTGGTTGGCTAAAAAGGGAATGTCAATTTTCTTTGAAATACATTCGGGTTGACAGTGCCAAATCTAGTACGTATAATCCAACTTTGTATTAAGGAGGCGTTTTTTCATGTCAAATAATTCCATGAAAAACTTGTTCTTAGGATCATTGAGGAGTAAGCAAACAGTGATAAGCATTATTTCACTTGTCCTGTTTGTATCTGTAATTTCATTTGTACTTTATCAAGGTACTAAAAAGTCCGTAACGCTTGATGCGAACGGAGAAACAATCGAAGTAACAACACATGCCAAAACTGTAGAACAATTATTACAAGATCAAAATATAGACGTAGCAGAGCATGACAAAATATCACCCTCTCTGAACACCAAAATTGTTAATGGATTAGCAATTTCATGGGAACAGGCAAAAGAAGTAACTATTTCAGTTGATGGAAATCAGTCAAAAGTTTGGACAACTGAAACACAAGTGAAAGACATTTTGAAAGAAGCAAATATTGAAGTATCAGAGCATGACTCATTAGTACAAGGTCTAGATACAGAAGTAGGAGCAGACAACAAGATCGATATTCAAAAGGCGTTTCAAGTATCGCTTGTCGATGGCGTAAACGAGAGACAAGTATGGTCCACTTCGACTACGGTCGCTAACTTTTTAAAACAACAAGGAATTCAACTAAATGAATTCGATCGTGTCGAGAATAACCTGAAGGACGTAATCACTCCGCAGAGTAAAATCACAGTAGTTCGCGTAGAAAAGGTTATCGATGTAGTGGAAGAATCTTTAGATTTCGCAATTGAAAAGAAGCAGGATGCTTCATTGCAAAAAGGAAAACAAAAAGTTGTAACAGCAGGCCAAAAAGGATTAATGACTAAAACATATGAAGTTGTGAAAGAGAATGGCCAAGTTGTAACTAAAAATTTACAATCAGAGAAAGTTGTAAAAGAATCGCAAAAGCAAGTGGTTGCAGTAGGTACTAAAACTGTAGTAGCTAGCGCAGCGACTGTATCACGTGGTTCATCAGAGCCAGCTAGTGGTAAAGAATTTTATGTAACGGCAACCGCTTATACACCTAATTGTAGCGGCTGCTCGGGGATATCTGCCACTGGGATTAATTTGCAATCAGGATCTGGGTTGAAAGTAATAGCTGTAGACCCTTCTGTTATTAAGCTCGGTTCAAAAGTTTGGGTTGAGGGCTATGGAACAGCTATTGCAGGAGATACTGGTGGTGCAATTAAGGGTAATCGGATCGACATACTTGTACAATCTGAATCCCAAGCTAGTAATTGGGGAGTAAGGAAAGTGCGTATAAAAGTATTAAATTAAAAAAATTGTAAAATTAATCAAAATGTTTTTCACTATTATTAGCTTTCCTGTTTTGACTGGCGGGAAAGCTTTTTTATTTTTTTCAGTAATTTGTTCTAGAGAATCAACAATAGCAAAATCAAGGCTGAATATTATAAAAGATGAATAGCCGGGTATTTCTGTACAATCGTACAGTGCAGTTGTAAAATGGTCTGAAGATAAGGTAGAAAAGAGGAGCCTTTTTGCAAATAAAAGAAATCATTGTTGTTGAAGGAAAAGATGATACAACAGCTATTAAGCGAGCTGTACAAGCAGATACTATAGAAACAAATGGATCGGCTATTTCAGAGGAAACACTGAAGAGAATTCAACATGCACAGGATAAAAGAGGTGTTATTGTTTTTACTGATCCAGATTATCCAGGACGTCGAATTCGTTCCATTATCGAGGAGCATGTAAAAGGTGTAAAACACGCTTTTTTACCGAAAGCCAAAACAATTGCGAAAAACGGTAAAGGACTAGGCATTGAGCATGCAGCAGATGAAGATATACGCGAGGCACTGCAACATGTCTATACCCCAAATGAGATTGAGCCAACCACAGATGATATCACTCTCGAAGATTTAATGACGGCACATTTAATTGGCCATCCACGGGCGAAGACTCGACGTGATCGTCTTGGAGAAATTTTGAATATTGGTGCAACAAACGGCAAACAACTTCATAAAAGATTGAAAATGTTTCAAATTACAGAAAAGCAATTTGGTGCGGCAATCGCACAGTTAGATCAGGAGGAAAACGATGCATAAGGATATTGCAACACCAATTAGAACACAGGAAATTTTAAGAAAATATGGATTTTCATTTAAAAAAAGCTTAGGTCAAAACTTTTTAATAGATCCGAACATTTTACGAAATATTGTTAGTCATGCAAATTTAACTGAAAATAGTGGCGCAATCGAAGTTGGTCCTGGCATTGGAGCATTAACAGAGCATTTAGCAAGAAGTGCAAAAAAGGTTGTATCTTTTGAAATTGATCAGAGATTATTACCTGTATTAGAAGACACACTTAGCCCATATAATAATGTAACTATTGTACATTCAGATGTTTTAAAGGCGGATGTGGCTAAAGTAATTCAGGAAGAGATGCCAGGTATTGAAGATATTATGGTTGTAGCGAATTTACCTTATTATGTGACGACACCAATTTTAATGAAATTACTTAATGATCGTTTGCCGATTCGCGGTTTCGTTGTCATGATGCAAAAGGAGGTTGCAGATCGTATTACAGCTAAGCCTGGAACGAAGGAGTACGGTTCTTTATCAATTGCGATTCAATATTATGTAAAGGCTGATATTGCCATGACGGTACCGAAAACTGTTTTTATGCCGCAACCAAACGTGGATTCTGCAGTGATCCGTCTTATTAAGCATGATGAACCTCCAGTAAACGTAATTGATGAGGATTTTTTATTCGTTGTTACTCGTGCGTCGTTTGTACAACGACGAAAAACAATCTTCAATAATTTACAATCAGGTTTACCAAATGGTAAGGTACACAAAGAAAAAATTATGGATGCTTTAAGAGCGGTAAATATTGAACCAACACGTCGAGGAGAGACCCTAACCATTCAAGAGTTTGGAAAATTAGCCGATGCACTATACCCTACATTTGCAAAGTAAAAAATTTTTGTTAACTTTTTTGAGTATAAGTAAAAAAACATGTCTTTTTTATGAAAAATAAGTTGACAACATTAATTAGAGGCTGATAAAATAATATATTTTGTTGACATTTTTGGGCGAATCGCTTATACTATTTATTAGTGAGGTGTAAGCGAAAATGCCAAAAACTTTAGCGGACATTAAAAAGTCGTTGGATTGTCATTTGGGTAAACGTTTGCAGTTAAAAGCAAACGGAGGTCGCAAAAAAACGGTCGAGTGTGCAGGGGTATTGCGTGAGACATATCGCGCTATCTTTGTAGTTGAGCTTGATCAAGAAGACAATACGTGCAAGCGCGTATCGTATAGCTACACAGATATTTTAACTGAGGCAGTAGAGATTACATTTTTAGACGAAGCACAAGCTGCTATCGCAAAATAGTTTCTAGTACTTATTTCTATATTTTGAAACACTCATGTATAAAAACTGCATGAGTGTTTTGCGTTTTCTGGGGCATACTAAAATCGTCAGTTGTTAAGGAGGAGTTTATATGCCTAGAAAAGGTATCATGTCACCTCGTTTAAAGGAAGAGATCGCTAAAGAGCTTGGATTTTATGATGTTGTGCAACGAGAAGGCTGGGGCGGCATAAAAGCTCGAGACGCCGGTAATATGGTCAAACGTGCCATCGAAATGGCTGAAAGAGCAAGTAGTGAGCAAGAGCATAATAAGTAGCCTCTTTGTGAAAATAGACCACTTATTATTTTGAAACTTCAATTACAGGGATGAAAACTTCCTGTATACACAACAACACGACTGACGAAAGAGAACCGTTACACCAAATAGGGGTATACGGTTCTTTTTTTCCATTTTCACATTCCCATTATGGTAAAATAAAATGAATAATCTTGTGAAAGATGAATGACAGGTTTATCTTCATTCAGAAAATGTTTTATATAGCGAAGTGAACGCCAGCTACTGATGTTTTGTAACAGTTACAGAAGACTCCTACATCTAAAGACAGACAAAGTGTAATTTCTATTCAGTGTGTATTAAAATATCAAACTGAATGATCTGTCAGATGTTACGGTTTAAAGGACAAGCTAGGAGGTTAGCCTAACTCCATGCGATAAGGCTTATTAACCTGCATCGGTAGCTTTAATTTAAAATTAGGAGCATTGTTTATCTGTGCGAGGCGAAGCGTCAGCCAATTGCGCTAATGCGTAATTGATAAGTGTAGCTATAAGGAGGAAGAAAGATGCTTTATGTAAAGGCGCCTGCAAAAATAAATTTAACATTAGATGTGCTTTATAAAAGACCAGATAATTTTCATGAGGTAGAGATGGTCATGACAACTGTGGATTTAGCTGATCGTATCTGCCTAGAATCTCGAGAAGATGGCGTAATTGAAATAATTTCTACTGATAATTTCGTGCCAAATGATCACCGAAATTTTGCTTATCAGGCAGCGCGTCTAGTTAAAGATACATACGGCATTGGACAAGGTGTATCCATTACTATAGAAAAGGAAATACCAATCGCAGCAGGGTTAGCAGGTGGCAGTAGCGATGCGGCTGCTACACTAAAGGGTTTAAATGAGTTGTGGAATTTAGGGTTATCTATAGATGAGTTAGCTGAATTAGGTGCGAAAATTGGTTCGGATGTTTCATTTTGTGTCTATGGTGGCACAGCATTAGCAACGGGGCGCGGAGAAAAAATTCAGGAATTGCCTGCACCACCAAACTGTTGGGTAGTCTTAGCTAAGCCTAAAATAGGTGTCTCTACTGCAGAGGTATATGGAGGATTAAAGGTTGAAGGGTTAGAACATCCAAATACGAAGCAAATGATTCATGCTATTGAAACGGAAGATTATGAGCTACTATGTGCATCATTAGGGAATGTTTTGGAAACTGTAACTTTTAAGCTACATCCAGAAGTAGTAATGTTAAAGGAACAAATGAAGCGCTTTGGAGCAGATGCAACATTAATGAGTGGAAGCGGTCCGACGGTGTTTGGTTTAGTGGATAGTGAAGCTCGAGTGAGCCGAATTTATAATGGTTTACGTGGTTTTTGCGAAGAAGTATATGCTGTTCGGATTTTAGGTGAGCGAAATTCGCTTGCTTAAAACCGCAAATTTATGTTAATTTTACCTATAAATATTCGTGTTTAGGAGAGGGTCGCATGAAATGGAAGCGTAGTGAACGACTAGTTGATATGACGTACTATTTACTAGAACATCCACATCAGCTGATCCCGCTAACTTATTTTTCTGAACTATATCAATCTGCAAAGTCTTCTATTAGTGAAGATTTGACGATTGTAAAAGAAACTTTCGAAGAAAAAGGAATCGGGTTATTGATGACAGTACCGGGCGCTGCAGGAGGAGTTAAGTATATTCCTAAAATGTCCGAGGCTGAGGTCCGTTTAGTTATTCATGATTTAAAGGCGGAGCTTGAGCATTCAGATCGTTTGTTACCGGGCGGTTATTTATTTATGACGGACTTACTCGGCAATCCAGATTTAATTAATCGAGTGGGAAAGGTATTTGCATCCGCATTTGCTGATCAACAAATTGATGTCATAATGACTGTCGCAACAAAGGGGATTTCTATTGCCCACGCAATTGCAAGACATTTAAATGTACCAGTTGTTGTTGTCAGAAGAGATAGTAAGGTAACTGAAGGCTCTACAGTCAGCATCAACTATGTATCTGGTTCTTCCAGAAGAATTCAGACAATGGTATTATCAAAAAGAAGCATGAAGAGTGGGCAACGAGTGCTTATTACTGACGACTTTATGAAGGTCGGTGGTACAATGAACGGCATGAAAAATCTATTAGAGGAATTTGACTGTCAGCTAGCTGGTATTGCAGTGCTTGTAGAGGCTGAGCATGCAGACGAAACTTTAGTAGATGATTATTATTCACTAGTAAAGCTTCATGAGGTCAATGAAAAAGACCGTACAATTGCACTAAGTGAAGGTAACTATTTTTCTAAAAGGGGAAATGACAAATGAAAGTAGTAGCAACAACAAATGCACCAGCAGCAATTGGACCATATTCACAAGGGATTATTGTAAATGGCATGTTTTATAGCTCAGGTCAGATCCCACTAACAGCAACAGGCGAATTAGTGGAAGGTGATATCACTGTTCAAACAAATCAAGTATTTGCAAATTTAAAAGCAGTTCTAGCTGCTGCTGGATCATCTTTGGACAATGTTATTAAAACAACCGTTTTTATGAAGGATATGAACGACTTTGTTGCAATGAATGAAGTATATGCTAGCCACTTTGGCGATCATAAACCAGCTCGTTCAGCCGTAGAGGTTGCACGTCTACCAAAAGATGTGAGAGTAGAAATCGAAGTTATTGCCATCGTTAAATAAGGAATTTTTTAAGCTCACTAGAAGAGAATCTTTTAGTGGGCTTTTTTTATAGCAATGTTTTCTGCGCGAAAGCAAAGCGACAGCGACAATACGCCAAGGGGAAGTGAATATTCTAAACTACAAGTAGTATCGCTGATAAAGTAGTGAAATCGATGATAGAATTCCAATAATCGCTGATAAAAATGGAAAAACCGCTGATAGAGTTCCAATAATCGCTGATAAAAATAAAATAACCGCTGATAAAACCCCAACAATCGCCGATAAGGAGCAAATCGCTGATAAAACTCCTAAAAGTATTACCAAACTGAAAAGTAACACCCATAGAGGGTGACTGACAAACAATTGACAAAATTTACGTATAAAAAAGGAAATATTATACTAATAAGTATTCAAATTTTTTAGAAAATTTGATAGACTAGAAAAAGGAAAATATTCGGTAATAAAGAATATTATATTTTCATTTAGGCATCTAAGAAGAGAGGTGGTGAGAAAATGGAAGTTACTGATGTAAGATTACGTCGTGTACAGACGGATGGTCGCATGCGTGCGATTGCTTCCATTACACTCGACAATGAGTTCGTAGTTCATGATATTCGTGTGATTGATGGCAATACAGGTTTGTTCGTTGCTATGCCAAGTAAACGAACGCCAGATGGTGAATTTAGAGATATTGCGCATCCTATCAATTCTACTACTCGTAATAAAATTCAGGAGATTATTTTAAACGAGTACCATAATTCAAGCGAGGTAGAAGCAGCAGAAGAATTAGAAGGAATTGGCGTATAGTTAAAGAGAGCTCTTCATAATTTGGAGAGTTCTTTTTATTTTGAGAATAAGAGAAAATGAGTAGTTTTAGGACATACATATTAACATTCGAGCATAAGGTGCATTTGATTTGGAAATTCATCTTTTTGTCAAGTCAACATGCCTTGAAAATAGATGGATTTTGCTATATAGTCATAAGAGAAAATGAGCGTATTGGAGGACTTACAGATGAGCAACATTTTTGCTGTCATTTTGGCTGCAGGTCAAGGTACACGTATGAAGTCCAAATTATATAAAGTGCTCCATCCAGTATGTGGGAAGCCAATGGTACAACATGTGGTGGATCACATTCAAACGTTAGATGTGAATCGCATTGTAACGGTTGTAGGACATGGTGCAGAAAAGGTGAAACAACAGCTTGGCGATAAAAGCGAGTATGTTTTACAGGCTGAACAGTTAGGGACAGCTCATGCTGTACAACAGGCGGAGGCAATTTTAGGTAGCGAAGAAGGGACAACATTAGTTGTTTGTGGCGATACACCACTTATTCGCCCTGAAACGATGCAAGCATTATTCGAGCATCATCAAGCAAAGAATGCTAAAGCAACGATTTTAACAGCTATTGCTGAAAATCCAACAGGCTATGGTCGTATTTTACGTGGCGACAATGGACAAGTGGAGCAAATTGTTGAGCAAAAGGATGCTTCAGCAGAGCAGCAATTAGTGAAAGAGATTAATACGGGCACATATTGCTTCGATAATAAAGCGTTATTTGAGACATTGAAGCTTGTGAAAAATGACAATGCTCAGGGTGAGTATTATTTACCTGATGTGATTGAAATTTTACAAAAACAAGGCGATGTCGTTGAAGCATTTGTAACGGAAGATTTTGAAGAAACACTTGGTGTCAATGATCGTGTTGCTCTGTCTCAAGCAGAGGCGCTAATGCGTACAAGAATTAATGAAAAGCATATGCGTAACGGTGTCACAATTATTAATTCAGAAGCAACATACATCAGCGCTGAGGCAATGATTGGTCGTGATACTGTCATCCAACCAGGTTCTATGATTGAAGGTACAACTGTTATTGGTGAAGATTGTATAATTGGGCCAAACACACAAATCATTGATAGCCGTATCGGTGACCGAACAACTGTACATTCTTCTGTTGTACGTGAAAGCGCTGTAGCAGAAGACACAGCTATAGGACCGTTTGCAAATATTCGACCACTTTCTGATATAGGTAGCCATGTGAAAATTGGTAACTTTGTAGAAGTGAAGAAAAGTAAACTAGGTAATGACACGAAAGTATCCCACTTAAGCTATATTGGCGATGCTGAAATAGGAAGCAATGTCAATATTGGCTGTGGTTCCATTACAGTAAACTATGATGGGAAAAACAAGTTCCAAACAATTATTGAAGATGATGTATTTGTAGGATGTAATACTAACTTAGTAGCGCCAGTGAAAGTTGGAAAAGGTTCATTTATTGCAGCAGGATCTACAATTACAAAAGAAGTTCCTGAGGATGCGCTAGCAATTGCTCGTGCAAGACAAGAAAACAAACCGAATTATGTAAGCAAATTAAATTCAAAATAATTATCAACTAAACAGGAGGCCATCATGCCGTATCATTATGCAAACTCACAATTAAAAATATTTTCACTTAACTCTAACAATCCGCTTGCTCAAGAAATTGCGCAAGAAATGGGTGTTGAATTAGGTAAATCTTCTGTTAAACACTTCAGCGATGGAGAGGTTCAAATTAGCATTGAAGAAAGTATTCGTGGTTGTGATGTGTTTATCGTGCAGTCTACTTCTGCGCCTGTAAACGAACATTTAATGGAGCTTTTAATTATGGTAGATGCTGTCAAACGCGCATCTGCTCGTACAGTAAACGTTGTAATGCCTTATTATGGATATGCTCGTCAGGACCGTAAAGCAAAAGCACGTGAGCCAATTACAGCTAAATTAGTAGCAAACTTACTTGAAACAGCTGGTGCAACACGTGTTATCGTTTTAGATTTACATGCACCACAAATCCAAGGTTTCTTCGATATTTTAATCGATCACCTGATGGCAGTGCCTTTATTATCTGATCACTTCAAATCAAAAGGTATCCCAGAAGAAGAAATCGTTGTTGTTTCCCCAGACCATGGTGGTGTAACACGTGCTCGTAAAATGGCAGAACGTTTAAAAGCACCTATTGCAATTATTGACAAACGCCGTCCAAAACCAAACGTTGCAGAAGTAATGAACATTGTTGGTAATGTTGATGGTAAAGTGGCAATCTTGATTGATGATATTATTGATACTGCTGGTACGATTACAATCGGCGCGGATGCATTACGTGCAGCTGGTGCGAAAGAAGTTTATGCTTGTTGTTCTCACCCGGTATTATCAGGCCCAGCAATCGAGCGTATCGAAAACTCTTCGATTAAAGAATTAGTTGTAACAAATACAATCCAACTTCCTGAAGAGAAAAAA
Source organism: Lysinibacillus sp. NPDC096212 (assembly GCF_044763105.1). Lineage (NCBI taxonomy): Bacteria > Bacillati > Bacillota > Bacilli > Caryophanales > Bacillaceae > Lysinibacillus > Lysinibacillus sp. NPDC096212. The sequence goes on from NZ_JBIWFQ010000041.1 coordinate 24,118, forward strand.
TCTCCAAAAATTACAGAGCTTTCAGTAGCTAAATTGATGGCAGATGCAATCTCTCGTGTCTATGAAAATAAATCTGTAAGTACTCTATTTGATTAATATAAATAAACAGATCCCAATATGTGGCTTATTAAGGACAAATCTACGTTTGTAAGTAGATTTGTCCTTTTTCTAGGTTTCTTTTGTTTGAATTTTCTTGTAAAAGGGTATATGGTAATTGTGACTTAATAATATTTACACTACTTTATAAAAAATAGTTTACCGCCTAAGGTGGGATATATTTTGTTAAAACATAAGTTATGAATAAGTTGATTGGAGTGGAGGCTGGGCGACTCCTTGGGGAATAGCAATAGAGGAACGAAGGCTAAAACCATCACGTCCTGTGATAACGCCTTCGTGACCAACATCGGTGCTGTTGCTGTCGCTTCGTTGCACTACGCTTTCGCACAAAAAACATCTGTTGGCCCAAGCGGCTCATCGGACGCCCCCAGGAAGCTCTGCTCTGCGCGAAAGCGAAGCGTCAGCAACAAATGTTTTTATCTGTGCGAAAGCGAAGCGTCAGCAACAAAGCGCCCAGCTGGAACGGAAATCAACCCCACGTTATGGTGATAAGCTAAAATTGTAGTAAATATTATTATAGCCTTAACAAATGTCATTGAAAGTAGTGACATTTATAATAAGGCGTAAATAAATTTTTCTTGGAAGGGGAAGTATAGTATGAGTACAGTATTAAGTGTTAAAAAGCGCGAAGCTGGGCATCGTTCGACATTAACCCAACTTAGAAAAGGGGGAGCCATTCCTGCAGTTATTTACGGCTATAAATTAGATTCGACCCCAATTTCTATTTCAGCGAATGAATTCAGAAAATCCATTCAAAAGAATGGGCAAAACGGTGTTTTTTCAATGGAGTTAGATGGTAAAAAGGTGAATGTTGTTGTATCAGAAATCCAACAATGCTCAATGAAAGATGAAGTAAATCATATCGACTTTTTAGCAATTGATATGTCCGAAGCAATAGAAGCTGAAGTGCCTATTAGACTTGTTGGAGAGTCAGTTGGAGTTAGTGTGGGTGGCATATTAATGCAGCCCAACCTAGATGTGAAAATTAACGTAAAACCAGCAGATATACCAGAAGCTATTGAAGTTGACATTACTGAACTTAAAATTGGTGAAACAATTACGGTAGCAGATATTCGAGATACGATTGATTTTGATATTATCAGTGAAAATGGTCATACATTGGTATCAATTATGGCCCCGGCAGTCGTTGAGGAATCGACAGTAGATAGTGAGCAGGTACAAGAGTAAAAATATTTGTTAAGGAAAGGCTACTGAGGAAGTTAAACTTCTTCAGTAGCCTTTTATATTTTAAATTAATACATGTGTTGTTTTAAAACCATTTCACGATATGTATGGTTGAAGTGAGGATTTTAAATAATATCAAGCCATTATTGAACTTTTACTTTCAAAAACTGTACAAACTGCTTTCTTAGTGCATGATATGGTAAAATAATGACTATTAGATTTGAAAGAAGAGGGGTACTTATGAAAATTATCGTTGGTTTAGGGAATCCAGGCAAGCCTTATGAGCATACAAGACATAATATTGGCTTCGATGTTATTGATGCATTAGCTGAAAAATGGGGTACACCTTTAACTAATTCAAAGTTTAATGGTATGTATGCAACGGTACATCGTCCTGAAGGAAAGGTTCTACTTGTTAAACCTTTAACATATATGAATTTATCGGGGGAATGTGTTGGGCCCCTTATGAACTATTTTGATATTGATGTGGAAGACTTAATTGTTATTTATGACGATTTAGATTTAGAAACAGGGAAATTACGCCTGCGTCAAAAAGGAAGTGCGGGTGGACATAATGGTATTAAATCATTAATTCAGCATCTAGGTACACAAGAATTTAATCGCATACGTGTTGGGGTTAATCGCCCGCCTGCTGGTATGAAGGTAGCAGATTATGTGTTGTCAAAATTTTCAAAAGAAGATCAAGCTATTGTTAGTGAAGCTATTGAAAAAAGTGTAAATGCTGTAGAAGAATCTCTTTCAAAGCCATTTCTTGATGTGATGAATCGCTTTAACGGGTAATAATAGGTTAAAGCGTAGTGTGGATATTACAGCTGTTTTAACCTAAGCGGCTCATCGGACGCCCCCAGGAGAGCGACTGGTTGGTACGAAAATCAACCCCACGTTTCTATATTCTAAAAGGCGCTAAAGCAAAATTGGAAGTGCATAAACTGTTTTAGAAATGTCTATACTTTAAGTAGTAAGTTGCTTAAAGGAGGATGATTTGGAGATGTCAGTTCGCTATCGATGTCGTCATTGTGAAGTTGAAATAGGAACACTACCATTTGATGCAGATGATACAATTCGAAAACTACATATTTTCGAAATGGGTGAAGCGGATGATTATGTTGAGAAAGATCAGCATGGTCACACGACGGTGCACTGCATTTGTGAGCAATGTGAGGATTCGCTGAAACAATATCCAGATTATCACGCACTCAATAAATGGATTCAATGATTGGAAGGATGCTTTGGCGCACATCACGTGCGTTCAAAGCTTTTTCCATTGATAAAATATACAAAAAAGATGCGTATTATAGTACTAGATTACTAGTAATGGCGAATAGAATTATGCGCTGAGAGGAGCTTTTGACATTGGAAGTTTTACGACAGCTTGTGATGCAGGACAAACATATCACATCATTTTTACAGGAGATTCAGAGCGGTCAATCTGCAACACAGCTTATAACAGGATTAACAGGAAGCGCGCGCCCGGTAATGGTCGATGCGTTATTTGAATATGTAAAAAAACCTATTTATATTGTATCTCCTAATCTATTGCAGGCACAAAAAATGGTTGACGAGCTGGCGGGACTTTTAGGTGAGGAGCATGTTCATTATTATCCTGCCGATGAGTTTATTGCTGCAGATTTGTCTGTTGCCTCTCCAGAGTTACGTGCTGAGCGTATCGCAACACTTGATTGCCTAGCTAGAGGTGAAAAAGCTGTTTATGTGATACCAGTTGCGGGCTTACGCAAAATGATGCAGCCTAAAGAGCATTGGCAACAGTATTTTTTACAGATTGCAGTAGGCGAAGATATTCAGATTGATGAATGGCTCCAAACGTTAGTAGAGATGGGTTACGTGCGTAATTCAATGGTGACAACACCTGGAGAGTTTGCGCTACGTGGAGGGATATTAGATATTTATCCACCATATTTAGAGGCGCCGATTCGTATAGAATTATTTGATACGGAAGTTGACTCGATTCGAACATTTTCTGCGGACGACCAACGTTCCATTGATAAATTGCAGAAGGTTCGTATTCTACCAGCATCAGAAGTTATTTTGACAAAGGAAGAAAGAATGGCATTGGCAGGCCGTTTAGAAGCGGCATTAGCGACAAGTTTAAAGAAAGTCAAAAAGCAGGAGACGAAGGAATTACTGTATCAGCATATTCAATATGATATTGAGTTGTTACAGCAAGGGAATTTACCGGACTATGTAAATAAATATGGTTCGTTATTGTATGAGAAAACATCATATTTAGGAGATTATTTTGTATATGATGGCATTGTGCTGTTTGATGAGCTCGGACGTATTCAGGAGGTTATGGATGCCTGGGAGCGCGAAGAGGATGAGTGGTTTTTATCATTAATTGAAGAAGGAAAAATGGTGCATGATGTAAAGCCAGCATTCTCTTTGAAAGAAATCCTAGCAATGCTGTCTCAACAAAAGCTATACTTCTCATTATTTTCACGAACATTTGCAGGTGTATCTTTTAATAAGACGACGAACTTTTCTTGCAAACCAATGCAACAATTTCATGGCCAAATGTCATTATTACAAAGTGAGATTGAACGCTGGTTGCTTGGTAAATTTACAGTATTAATTGTTGCAAGAGATAAAGATCGTGTTAAACGTGTACAGCAAATGCTTGGAGAATATGATATTCATACGACAATTGGTAAGCCGACAGAAGCGGGTATTTATATTGTGGATGGCTCACTATCTAGTGGCTTTGAATTACCACTACAACGTGTGGTGATTGTCACAGAGGATGAGTTATTTAAACAACAGGTGAAGAAAAAAGCACGTCCTCAAAAAATGACGAACGCAGAACGTATTAAAAGCTATACAGAAATTAAACCAGGCGACTATGTTGTCCATGTACATCACGGTATTGGGAAATATATAGGCTTAGAAACATTAGAGGTAAATGGAACACATAAGGATTACTTACACATTCGATACCGCGCAGATGATAAGTTATATGTTCCCGTAGAGCAAATAGATTTAATCCAAAAATATGTAGCATCTGAAGACCGAGAACCGAAGCTACATAAATTAGGTGGAGCAGAGTGGAAAAAAGCTAAAGCCAAGGTATCCTCTGCTGTGCAAGATATTGCTGATGATTTAATTAAGCTGTATGCGAAACGTGAAGCAGAGAAAGGCCATGCATTCGCGATTGACAATGACGATCAGCGCAATTTTGAGGCTTCTTTCCCCTATGAAGAAACGGAGGATCAGCTACGTTCAATTATCGAAGTAAAACGTGATATGGAGCGTGAGCGTCCGATGGATCGTCTTGTATGTGGAGACGTAGGGTACGGCAAAACAGAGGTAGCGATTCGTGCGGCATTTAAAGCAATTCAAGATGGCAAGCAGGTAGCTTTCCTTGTGCCGACAACGATTTTAGCTCAGCAACATTACGAAACGATTCGTGAGAGATTCCAAGACTTTGCTATGAATGTAGGTCTCTTGTCTCGTTTCCGTTCGAAAAAAGAGCAAACAGCGACGTTAAAGGGCTTAAAAGAAGGGCAAGTTGATATTGTCGTTGGAACGCATCGAATTTTATCTAAAGATTTATTATTCCAAGACCTTGGACTACTGATTGTTGATGAGGAGCAACGTTTTGGTGTAACGCATAAGGAAAAAATTAAACAACTAAAGACGAATGTTGATGTATTAACGCTAACGGCAACTCCGATCCCAAGAACACTTCATATGTCGATGGTAGGTGTTCGTGATCTATCGGTAATTGAAACGCCACCAGCAAACCGTTTCCCTGTGCAAACTTATGTAATGGAGCATAGCGGTGCATTAGTGGGGGAAGCTATTGAGAGAGAAATGGCGCGTGGTGGGCAAGTATTCTACTTATACAATCGTGTAGAAGATATGGCTCGTAAGGTTGATGAAATTCAAATGCTTGTCCCAGAAGCGCGTATTGGGCATGCACATGGCAAAATGACGGAATCAGAATTAGAATCTGTTATATTAGCCTTTTTAGAAGGTGACTATGATGTGCTTGTAACGACAACCATTATTGAGACAGGCGTGGATATACCAAACGTTAACACATTGATTGTTCATGATGCTGATCGAATGGGCTTAGCGCAGCTTTATCAATTGCGTGGGCGTGTTGGACGTTCTAATAGGGTGGCGTATGCTTACTTTATGTATCAACGTGACAAAGTCCTTACGGATGTAGCTGAGCAAAGATTACAGGCGATTAAAGAATTTACAGAGTTAGGTTCAGGATTTAAAATTGCTATGCGTGACTTATCTATTCGTGGTGCAGGAAATTTACTTGGAGCGCAGCAGCATGGCTTTATTGATTCTGTCGGTTTTGACTTGTATTCACAAATGCTGGAAGAAGCGATTGCTGAGCGCCAAACAGGTGTGAAAAAAGAAGAGAAGCCTGACATTGAAATTTTATTGAGTGTGGATGCGTATATCCCAGATGCATACATTCCTGATGGCTATCAAAAAATTCAAATGTATAAACGTATAAAAGCAATGGATCAAGTGGAGGAGTACAGCGAAATCATAGAGGAATTACAGGATCGTTTTGGTGATCTTCCGATTGAAACAGAGCGTTTATTGCGAATTGCGCGTATGAAGGTATGGGGCTTGGGTACAGGTGTATTGTCTGTAAAAGAAAAGCAAAAAATTATCACAATATTGTTGTCTGAAGAAGGTACTGGGCAAGTTGATGGCGGTAAAATTGTGGAAGAATCTATGAAATTTGAACGTGCTGTAGGGTTTGGTATGGATGGTATGCAATTGAAACTAACGATTGATGAACGTAAGTGTGGGAAATATCAACCCTTTGATATTTTAGAAGAAATGATGCATATTATTGCTGACGCAAAAAAACAACAATAGAAGAAAAGCTGATCTTATCTCTAGGGATAATGATCAGCTTTTTATTGTTAAAAACAAAAAATTACAAGGAAATCTCTGTGAATGTTGTGGCGCTTTATCTTCATTTATTAATTGGACTGTAGACTGTGTGGCTCCTTAGAGATCAATATCACAAATTGAGACTCATGAGCTAGATAGTAGGGAAAATAAGGGTAAAAGTATCACTTTTTGTTATGGTTCTTTTGTGATAAACATCCTTTTGACTTATTGACGTAATGGCGAAGGTTGAATTATTATTATTTCTTGTTAAAAATATTTTATAAATTAATTTATAAAAATTTGTTTTTGTGGTTAATCTAAGATAAGTTGATTGAAGTTGAAAAATTCTACATGGTATTTGCTTAGGTTTTTAAGGCCTTTTTGAAAATATTGTTGGGTGTGAAATCCTATTTCTTCAGTTTTTGCATAGATTGCTTCATAAAAAACCATACTAAAATTGAAAAAATTTCATTGTAGCGAAAGCGAGGATTAAGAATGAAGGCAACAGGGATTGTTCGTCGTATTGATGATTTAGGGCGTGTGGTTATTCCAAAAGAAATTCGTAGAACGTTACGTATTCGTGAGGGAGACCCACTAGAAATTTATACAGACCGTGAAGGTGAAGTCATTTTAAAGAAATATTCTCCAATTAATGATTTAGGGGAATTTGCAAGAGAATATGTGGAAACATTATATGAAACGTTAGGTACTCCAGCGTTTGTAACCGACCGAGATGAAGTAATTGCTGTCTCAGGGATCGGTAAGAAAGAGTATATTAATCGTCGTATTACATCCTTTGCGGAAAGTTTTATGGACGAACGTTCAACAAAAATAGAAAAAATGGAAACAACAATCGAGATTGTTCCTGGACAATATGAGCAAGTAAAGTCTTATTGTGCAACGCCTATTATGGTAAACGGTGATCCGATCGGCTGTATTATCGTTTTGTCTAAAGTACACTTTATCGGTGAAGTTGAAGTGAAAGTTGCTGAAACAGCTGCTAACTTCCTAGCTAAACAAATGAATAGTTGATAAGAATTGAAAGTTATTGCGCTGACCTTTTTAGGCTGAACAATAACTTTTTTTCGTACATAGTTTTATGGTAGTGCTACCCGCGCGCGTCATACTTTGGAGATGTGCTATACTATTGGCATTGTTAAAGAAGGAAAGAGGGCAATTTATGTCGGAACGTTTTGGCATGAAAAGCTACATGAAGGGCGCAGCCTTACTTACAATTGCTGCTCTTATTGTGAAGGTTCTTAGTGCAATTTATCGTGTGCCTTTTCAAAATCTTGTTGGTGATGAAGGATTTTATATTTATCAGCAAGTGTATCCAGTTATATCTATTTTTGTCGTATGGACAGCTAGTGGATTTGCAGTAGCTATTTCTAAAATGCTTGCAGATAATGATTGTATTTTAGACCCGCTAGAGAGAGATCATCAACGAAGCGGTATTATGCGTATTGTTTTTCGTTATTTAACCGTACTATCGTTATTGTTTTTTGTTGCTTTATTTAGTGGTGCTGAAATAATTGCGCAGCTTATGGGCGATACTCAGCTTGCGCCTTTAATACGGACGGGTTCATTTATAGTACTTGTTATGCCAGCTCATGCTATTTTTAAGGGCGGCTTCCAATCAAGAGGCATTATGGAGCCGATTGCTTATGCACAAGTCCTTGAACAAGCTGTGAGAGTATCTGTCATTATAGCAGGAACATTTATCATTATGAAGACGACAGAATCACTTTATAGTGCTGGACAAATGGCCATTATAGGTACAGTTATTGGTGAAATTGTAGGCTTTGTATTACTTGCGCTGATCTTTAAAAAACGTTTTGGTTTATTTAATGATAAGAAACAACAGCGGCGTATCGATAGTTTTCCCATTATTAAAGAGGTAACATTGCTGAGTTTAAGTGTGAGCATGAGTGGTCTATTGTTGCTTGGCTATCAGTTAGTTGATTCCTTTACAATTTATTCGCTATTAATAGATGGTGGAATGGATCAGACGGTAGCTAAGGCAACAAAAGGCGTTTATGATCGTGGGCAGCCATTGGTACAGCTCGGAGTTGTTATTGCTTCTTCACTTTCACTTGCTATTGTGCCTCTTGTCGCGCATATGTCCAAAAGACAGGAAGGCCGTAGTGCCATTCCGTTTATTCAACTAACGTATAAAGCGTCTGTATTATTTGGGTGGGCGGCATCTCTAGGTTTAATACTCGTTATGCCTTATATTAATGTAATGCTCTTTAAAACAGATGCACTGTCGGAAGTACTTATGGTATATGTATTACAAATTGTTCCATTGTCGATTATTTTGACATTTACAGCTATTTTGCAAGGCTATGGAAAATTAAAAAAGCCGGCTTTATTTTTGATTATAGGTTTTATTTTAAAAATAATATTGAATGTGCTAACAATTAATTTATTCGGTGTATTAGGTGCGGCTATTGCTAATAATGTAGGTCTTTTGTTTACTGCCCTAATGCTTATTTTTTATTTAAAAAGAATGACTGCCATTCAATTAGCGCCAGCCAATTTTTACAAAAAACTTGGAATTGCATCACTCAGCATGGCAGCTGTAGTGCTAGTTTGGCTACAGTTTATACCATCGTTGTTAAACCAATTTTTATCACCTCGATTTGTCGCAGTGGTAGCAGGTTTTTCAGCCGTGTGTTTAGGAGCGTTTGTAATGATCACAATAATTGCTAAGTTACGAGTACTAGTCGAAAAAGAGTGGTACTTACTACCGTTTGGGCGCAAAATGGCAGTTTATCAATTATGGTTAAATCGAAAGAAGTAGGTGGATTGATTGAATACTTTAACAGTTATTGGTCTAGGTGCGGGTGATTTTAATCAGCTGCAAATGGGTGTCTATAAGAAACTAAAAGCGGCAAGAAAATTATATGTTCGTACAGTGGACCATCCTGTATTAGAAGAATTATCAGCTGAGGGCTTACAATTTGAAAGCTTTGATGCAGTCTATGAAAAACATAATTCGTTCCAGCCTGTGTATGAGGAAATTGCAGAAAAGCTTGTGGCTGCAACAGCAAATGAAGATGTCATGTACGCTGTACCGGGGCATCCACTTGTCGCAGAGCAGACTGTACAATTGCTTATTGCCGCTGCGGATGAGGGAAAAGTAAAACTAGTCATTGAAGGTGGGCAAAGCTTCTTAGATCCAATATTTGGTGCGTTAAAAATCGACCCAATTGAGGGTTTCCAACTGCTGGATGGCACTAGCTTTTCTATGCATGACATTAACATGCGTCAACATATTTTAATAGCCCAAGTATATGATACATTTAGTGCATCAGAAGTAAAGCTAACGTTAATGGAGAAATACGATGACGAATACCCTGTTACAGTCGTTACAGCAGCTGGCTCGTCACAGGAAAAATTAGTGAAGGTACCACTTTATGAACTCGACCAAAGCGTTGAGGTGGACAATTTAACAACGGTATATGTGCCACCTGTAAAATCACAAGAGGACGCTTTACGAGACTGGACAACTTTCCGTCAAATTATTGCTGTATTACGAGGTCCAGATGGCTGTCCATGGGATCAAAAGCAAACACATGAGTCACTGAAAAAATATTTACTAGAAGAAGCACACGAATATTTGGCAGCGGTAGATGCAGAGGATGACTTTGCGATGATCGAGGAGCTTGGAGATGTACTGTTACAAGTGTTCCTTCATGCACAAATCGGAGAAGATCAAGGTTACTTTACGTTGGAAGATGTATTAGCTTCAATAAGTGAAAAAATGATTCGTCGACACCCTCATGTATTTGGAGATGTATCGGTGGAAGATGTAGAGGGTGTTGTAGCTAACTGGGAAGTTATAAAAGCGGAAGAAAAGGGTATAAGTGAAAAGCCACTATTAAAAGAGGAATACCGGGCGTCATCTGCTCTACAAACAGCATATAATTATCAAAAAAGAGCTGCGAAGGTAGGATTTGATTGGCCTGATGTAGATGGCGCATGGGACAAGTTTGCAGAGGAGTGGCAGGAATTTCGTAATGAGGTGACGAAAGGTACAAATGCGTCACGTCTCGATGAATTTGGAGATGTCTTGTTCACACTTGTGAATTTAGCGCGTTTCTACAAGCTATCTCCAGAAGAGGCTATGTTACATGCGAATGAGAAGTTTGCGAAACGCTTTGGTTATGTGGAAGCAAAGGTAAAGGAAAGTGGAAAGCCATTTTCTGATTATACATTAGAACAATTAGATGCTTTCTGGAATGAAGCAAAGCAGCTAGAAAAGGAGTAAAAATATGCGATTAGATAAATTTTTAAAAGTATCACGTTTAATTAAACGTCGTACATTAGCGAAGGAAGTAGCAGACCAAGGTCGTATTACGATCAATGGTAAGGTCGCGAAAGCTAGTAGTGCTGTTAAAGTTGGCGATGAGCTAGCTATTCGTTTTGGACAAAAAATTGTGACAGCGCGTGTAGAGGAATTACGTGATACTGTGAAAAAAGAAGATGCCGCAAAAATGTTTACTATTTTGAAGGAAGAGCGCCTTGAAAAAATTGAACCTGAATTTATTGATGATGAGGACTAATTAATAATAGTGTAGGAGTCTTCTGAAGTTGTCCATGGCTTTTTCCGTAAATGGGGGATAAAAGTGTAACAACTTTAATAAAGTTGTCATGCTTTTAAGGTTGTCCGCATAAAGTGAACAGAAGCTAGGACGACTAAAGGAGGAAAAAAATGACGCTACATCAAGAAAGTAACCGTTACACAATTCCATCTGGAGAGCATATTTTAACGATTCGTAATCGTAAAAGAATGGACATGACTTCTGTAAAATCAATTGAACGCTTTGATCAGGAAGAATTTTTCATCAAGACGTCCCAAGGGCATTTGTTAATCCGTGGAGAAGAACTGCATATCGTTCATTTAGATGTTGACAAAGGGTTATTGACGCTTGAAGGAACTGTAAAAACCTTGCAGTATGACGAGGAGGAAAGTGGCTTCTCGAAAGGTTTCCTTCATAAATTGTTTGGATGATTGTTAGTGAACAATTTGTTCAGCTATTAGTCATGGTTTTGAGCGGTATAGCAGTCGGGTTCATTATTGATAGTGTAAGGCTCATTGTTTTTTCAACTCCAAAAAGGTCAAGCCTTCGAAGATGGATGATGGTATTTGAACTACTTACCTGGATTCTACTTGGAGGCATGACATACTATTTATTATTTTGGCTAAAAGATGGCGCTTGGCGGGCTTATGACCCGCTAGCGCAAATAGCCGGAATTTTTTTGTATCAAACGTTTTTTCAAACTTTTTTACGTTTCGTCGCGAGGGTTTTGGTGAATATAACATGGAGACCCCTGTGGTTCATCATACGGTTAATAAGTGCTATCATTCGACAAATTTTTAAATTCTTAATAAGTATTGGTGCGTTTGTTTTAAGACCTTTTGTCAAAATTTATTCGTATTTGTCCAACACTTTTTTTAAAAAAGTTCGATTTATCAAGTATAATAAAAGACAACAATAATTTTCGGAGGTGCGGGCATGACTTTACGTCGTTCATCAAATGATGACCAACAAAACTATACTAAACTTGATAATGACTATGTCCGTAACACGGATAAAGCTATAAATCGTAAAATTCAAGCGCGAAAACGGAAAATGCGCCGTATTGCCTTTTTTGCGATTGTGCCAGTCGTTATTATTGCCTTTCTCTTAAATATACTTTCGAATCAAAATGAAACTCTAGCTGCAAAAGAGCAAAAAAAGGTTGAAGCGAAGGAGCATCTTTCTGAATTGAAAGATGAGCGAGATTCGTTAAATCTTAAAATTAAACAGTTAGAGGATGATGAGTATATCGCGAAGTTATTACGTAAAGATTATTTTTTATCCGAAAAAGGTGAAATAATTTTCATTATTCCGGATGAAAAAGGTAAAAAAGGCGATATACCGGAGGAAAAAGATAAAAAAGACAGCAAATCAGAAAAGAAAGGTAAAAAAGAAGACTGAAAAGCTATGTATTGTTGACACTCTTTTATTGTTATATATAATGAAAAGAGAAACTTATTGTAGTAAAAAGTTTGATTAAATTGATTACATGACTCAAATGAGTCGCTTAATTTTTAAGGAGGAGCATTTTTTTTATGTCAATTGAAGTAGGCAGCAAGGTACAAGGTAAAGTAACAGGAATCACAAATTTTGGAGCATTCGTTGAGCTGCCAGACGGCAAAACAGGCTTAGTACACATCAGTGAAGTTGCTGACAATTATGTAAAAGATATCAATGAGCATCTAAAAGTTGGAGATGAAGTTGAAGTAAAAGTGATGAATGTTGAAGCGGACGGAAAGATCGGTCTTTCAATCCGTAAAGCAAAGCCTCAAGCAGAGAGACCAGAGAGACCAGAGCGTCCAGAGCGTCCAGCACGTCCACGTCGCGATAATCGATCTAATGATCGCAACGATCGTCATCAGCCAAAAGAGAATTTTGAGCAAAAAATGGCACGTTTCTTAAAAGATAGTGATGAACGCCTAGCAACACTTAAACGTGCTACAGAATCAAAACGCGGTGGTCGTGGAGCTAGAAGAGGGTAGTTTGCTGACTGTTTTAATCGTAGAAAAAGTGTATTAAATAGATTTGGGATTAGCTTTTTAATAAAGCTAATCCCTTTTTTTAATAATCTTTGCATACATCTCATCTAGCTATAAGTCATAATGACCCTTCTAGTAGGATCTATGTGTCGTCCTACAACGTGGATGTCGGTCTTTTCTTCTTTTTAGGAGCTTGCGCGGGTGTTTGTTCTGTTAGTGTTTCTAAAGGTTTTTCGGCTGGCTTAACAACCATTTTGACAAGTAAAAACACACCGTAAACACTAACCGCTAGTCCGGTGAGGAGTAAAAATATTTGTACGGCAAATGGTAAATTAATAAGAATAGATACGAGAATAATCATAGAGCCACTTCCGCAAATTAAAGCAGCTTTAGTTAATGAACCCAAAGGAAATAAACCTCCTAGTTTACACGCTTTTTTCATTATTAGTATGCCATATTTTTATGTTCATCACCATAACTTGGGTTGATTTCCGTTTCAGCTGGGGTCTTTCCGAAGGGGCGTTAGGAGCAACGAGTATTTTTTATGTGCGAAAGCGAAGCGACAGTAACAATAGGGTTTTGTCTGTGCGAAAGCAACAGCAACAGTAACAACAACAGTGGCAATAACAAAGGGAAACTGCTCGTGAAACCATTGGCGCAGGCGTTCCTAAACTGATTACACCGGGGCATCAGGTAGTAAAAAAATAAATAAATTCGATATTTCTAGTATTCAACTTTAATCTGCAAAAAAAATAGGCGTCTCAGAAATCGTTCTGAGACGCCTATTTGATATGACCCCTACGGGATTCGAACCCGTGTTACCGCCGTGAAAGGGCGGTGTCTTAACCACTTGACCAAGGGGCCTACTATGGTGGCGGCCGAGGGGATCGAACCCCCGACCTTACGGGTATGAACCGTACGCTCTAGCCAGCTGAGCTAGGCCGCCATTAAAGATTATGGAGCGGAAGACGAGGTTCGAACTCGCGACCCCCACCTTGGCAAGGTGGTGTTCTACCACTGAACTACTTCCGCGTTTTGCCTTAAGCAACAAGTTATATAATACATGCCTTTGTAACTAACGTCAAGTAGTTTTTTTGAAAAATTAATAAAAATATATGGTTTTATTAATTATTTAAAGATTTGCTAACAAAAAGAGAGAGTATTTGATAGCTCATCACCATAAAGTGTAGTTGATTTCCGTTCCGACTAGGCGCTTTGTTGCTGACGCTTCGCTTTCGCACAGATAAAACATTTGCCGCTGACGCTTCGCTTTCGCGCAGATAAAACATTTGCCGCTGACGCTTCGCTTTCGCGC
>NZ_JBIWFQ010000042.1:0-7871 GCF_044763105.1 Lysinibacillus sp. NPDC096212
CACACCCGTTCCCATACCGAACACGGAAGTTAAGCTCTTTAGCGCCGATGGTAGTTGGGGGCTTCCCCCTGTGAGAGTAGGACGTCGCTAGGCAAGGTAGACAGTCAGCTGAGTGCTGGCTGTTTTTTTATTAACGTAATTATTATTGAAATGAAGCTAAAGCTGATGACAATGAAACAATGAAAAGAGCAACCACAAAATACTCGTTGCTCTTTTTCTATGCTACTTCTTACGGATTGAAGCATTAGCATTATCTCAAAGACTACGAGAATATAAAAATGAAAAAATATAAAAAAGTATTGCATATGTTATTTCCCTATGATATATTTATAAATGTCTTAAAGAGGTCCCGTGGTGTAGCGGTTAACATGCCTGCCTGTCACGCAGGAGATCGCCGGTTCGATCCCGGTCGGGACCGCCATTATAAACGATAATATAGTTCTTATGATGCTTTTAAATCATAAGAACTTTTTTTATTGTTAATATAAGGGAATTAGTGGATATCGATGAAATTGGTTCTATAATATTTGTTGGGGTATCCATAGATTTTTAAAGTAATTATGCCTCGGCACAATTGTAGCTGACGCTTCGCTTTTGCTACAGATAAACAATGTAGCTGACGCTTTGCTTTCGTTACAGATAAACAATGCGTCCAGATTCGGCTTTGTGCTTAGGCCTGCAAATTTTTTTTGTGCGAAAGCGCAGTGATAGCGTAGCGGCAGCAGCACCGAAGCAGGTCAGTTAGCCGTTATCGCATGGATGCGATGATTTTAGGCTAACATCCTTTATTAACCCCTTTCCGATTCTGACATCCGCCGGAATGCCCCAACACTCATATCGAAAAACTCGTTAGCAAAGGTCCTAGGCTGTATGTGTCAACAAACTGAGAAGGCTTGCAGTTAGTTGCCATACCGCTTGAGAAAACAAGCAGAGCAGTAAACATAAAGATATTCAGGTTTTACGGGCGATTAATCCCCATCTAACCTTTTTTGTTTTCCCTGAATTTTTCTTGTACCCGACGTTACGTTTTGGTACAGATAAACTACTTGCTGTTAATAAGGGTGACTATTTTTATCGATTCTTCTCGTGTGAAGGAATTTGGAGGTGTTTAGCATGCGAAATTATTTTTACATAAAACGTCTGAATATAAGCTTACTCATAGGTGCTATTGTAATACTAGCAGGCTGTGGAGATCCTATTTTAGACATAGAGGAGTCCAATGCGTACCACTGGCAGAAAAATATGAACGAAGCCGAATTTGAAAAATTAAAAGAAGGCATGTCATATATGGAAGTAGTAAAAATTGCAGGTGGAGCAGGGGACATGATAAAAAAAGATCAATACCGCTGGAATGATGAAATACTTATGACAAAAACCTATATAGTACGATTTAAAGATGATAAATTGGTTGATAAAAAGGTTAGTGAGGTAAAGGAGCATAAAAAATAAGCACGTTTTTTATAAGCGTGTTTTATTTTTATTTGGCACATAGATTAGTATCGCCACCGACAATTTAGCCCAGGCTTAATTGTTTCAGGCTAATGACGAATGCTAGTTTGCATAAGTTTTAGGACTCACCCCATGATGGACATCAGCTTGGAGTGAAAATCTCTTTATTTAATACACAATAAATTATAATTTTTTGTCGACAAGCTGCAACAATTACGCCAAGGTGTAATTGTTTTTTTGAAATCCATTGGATGTTTTGAACATTTACGCTTGTTTCGGTAAACTAGTAGTAATGGAGCTAGGAGAGGAAAAAGAGATGATGTATGAAAAAATAATGAATTCACTTGATGATACTGAGAATTTTGCGTTGAAGCTAGCAAGCTTACTAGAAGCCCAGGATACAATTACATTAGAGGGTGATTTGGGCGCTGGTAAGACGACATTTACGAAAGCATTAGCGAAGGGGCTTGGCGTGACGAGAACAGTCAATAGCCCGACATTTACGATTGTAAAGCAATATGAGGGGCGTTTACCATTTAATCATTTAGATGTTTATCGTTTAGCAGAAAGCGATGAGGATCTTGGATGGGACGAACTATTTTATGGTGATGCGGTGTCAGTTGTCGAGTGGGCTCATTTGATTGAACAGGATTTACCTCAGGAGCGTCTTGGAATAGAAATTTACCGAATCGGAGAAAATCAACGACGATTTGTATTAACACCACTTGGAATGCGATATGAGGCATTATGTGAGGAGCTAATGAAATGATTTGGTTAGGGATTGAAGCAGCGAATGCACCACTTTCTATTGCTGTAATAAAAGATGGGAAAGTGATCGCGGAGATTGTACAAAATATAAAATTAACACATTCAGCAGGTGCTATGCCAGCCATTGAAGAAGTGCTAGAAAAGGCTGGCATAAAGCCAAGCGAGTTGGATGCGATTGCTGTATCAGAAGGACCTGGTTCTTATACCGGTGTACGAATAGGTGTGACGCTTGCTAAAACATTAGCATGGACATTGAAAAAGCCTTTAGTTGGAATATCTAGCTTAAAGTCATTGGCCGCAAATGCAGCACTATATGATGGGTTTATTTGTCCTATTTTTGATGCGCGAAGAGGTAATGTCTATACGGCCGTTTATAAAGGTTGTGAGCTTGAAACAATTATTGAAGATTATCACGATCATATAGATGGCTTGTTAGAGCGTTTACAGGCTTTAGAGGCACCGGTTTTATTTGTTGGAGCCGATGTAGATGTTTTTTGGCATAAAATCGTAGAGGTACTAGGTGATTATGCGCAGCGTACACCATTTAGTAATGACTTACCAAGGGCAAGTGAAACAATTCGATTAGCGACGAAACTGGAGCTACCAAGTGTGGATGCAGTTCATCATTTTGTCCCGCAATATAAACGTATTGCCGAGGCGGAGGCGAATTGGCTGAAGGAACAAAAGGAGAAGGCGCATGAGTAGTAATGTAACATATCGTAAAATGGTATCTGAAGATGTCCCAGTAGTGTATGAAATTGAGCTTGCTACATTTCCTACACCATGGACGTTAGATTCTTTTTATTATGAAGTGCATGAAAATCAGTATGCACATTATGTGCTAGCTATAGATGAATATAATAACATTATCGGTTTTTGTGGAATGTGGATGGTTATAGACGCAGCGCAAATTACGAACGTTGCCGTTATAGAGGCTGCTCGTGGTCGCGGCATTGGTGAAGGATTAATGCGAGAGGCAATGCGTATTGCTAGGGAGCATACTATGGAAGTCATGAGTTTAGAGGTACGAGTAACAAATACAGTTGCCCAAAATCTTTATCGAAAGCTTGATTTCCAAGATGGCGGTATACGTAAAGGCTATTATACAGATAACGGGGAGGATGCCCTTGTCATGTGGGTGAATTTATGATGGAAGATCGAATAATATTAGCAATAGAATCGAGCTGTGATGAAACAGCAGCGGCGATTATTCGAAATGGTTCTGAAATTGTTTCAAATGTAGTTGCATCTCAAATAGAAAGTCATAAACGATTTGGTGGGGTTGTACCTGAAATTGCATCTCGTCATCATGTTGAGCAAATTACAGTAGTTATAGAAGAAGCATTAGCGCAGGCAAATATGAAGCCGGCTGATTTAGATGCTGTGGCAGTTACAGAGGGTCCTGGTCTTGTAGGTGCACTATTAATTGGGATTAATGCCGCAAAGGCCTTTGCATTTGCTAATAATTTACCGATTGTAGGTGTACATCATATAGCTGGACATATATATGCTAATGCACTCGTGCAGCCAATGGAATTCCCATTGTTAGCACTTGTTGTATCAGGTGGCCATACAGAGTTAGTTTATATGAAAGAACATGGCTCTTTTGAAGTCATCGGTGAGACGAGAGATGATGCAGCTGGTGAAGCTTATGATAAGGTTGCGCGTGTTTTAAACTTACCATATCCAGGTGGTCCACGAATTGATAAATTAGCACATGAGGGAGATGAGGCTGTATCCTTCCCAAGAGTGTGGTTAGAGGAAGATTCTTATGATTTTAGTTTTAGCGGCTTGAAATCAGCGGTTATTAATTATAAGCATAATATGGACCAACGCGGTGAAGAAATTTGTCCGACTGCCGTTGCCAAAGGGTTCCAGGATAGCGTAGTTGAAGTATTAACAGCGAAAACATTACGGGCAGCTCGCGAATATAAAGTGAAACAGGTTATTGCAGCGGGTGGTGTAGCGGCAAATAAGGGTTTGCGTACATCACTTGAGATGGTATTTGCTGAAGAAAATATACCATTTTTCGTGCCGCCATTAAAGCTGTGTACAGATAATGCCGCCATGATAGGGGCAGCAGCAACACCTATGTTTGAAGCGGGTATTCGAGGCAATTTATCAATGAACGGTCGTCCTGGAATGGAGTTAAAATCCTGGGTATAACTTCTTTCAGGCGATTTCGGACGTAATTATGCTGAGGCATAATTGATTATAGAAAAAGAGGTGTTTTAGATTTGATTCTAAAATACCTCTTTTGCTTTTGTGAAAAAATTGTTGAGAAAACAGTGTCTATAAGAAAATTTGAATCCGATCAGTTGACAAATTTTTCAGAAAATTATCCACAGGTAAGGTAGAAATAAAACAGCGAACATCCGTACTTATGCACAAAGTGTTGATAACTTGTGCATAACTTGTGATTATTCAATATATAGTAGCCTATTTTGTACAAAATGATGTGAATAAAATATTTTTGAATTGTGGACAATGTGGATAAGTCTGTTGATATGTTGGTATTACTAGATTTAAAGTGTGTATAAAGTTGTGGGCATTTTTTGTCGAAAAATAGCACTTGACCAATATATATGAAAAATCAACGCGAGTAAAGTAAAAAGCCATGCGACAAGGCACATGGCTTTACAAGTTTTATCCCATCTCAAGAGGTATGTTATACAATAATATTTTCAAGTTCTTCACTTAGCTCAAGCCATTCCATTTCGAATAACTCATACTGTTCCTTAGCAGTTGATAATTCCTCTTGAAGTTGTGTGATTTTTTCGTGGTCTGTGAAAATCTCGGGATGGCAAAGAGCTTCTTCTAAGCGAGCTATTTCAAGATTTACTTGCTGCATTTTTCCCTCTAGTTCCTCAAGCGTGCGTCTAATTTGGCGCTCCCGTTTTTTAGCCTCTTTATCAATTTTAGAGGTAGAGATCTTTTCAGGTACATCAGCGTGTACTTGCGGTTGAGCAGCAGCCTTCATTTGTGCAATTTCTAATAGTTCTTGTTTCTTTTCAAGATAATAATCATAGTCACCTAAGTACTCAAAGGAACCATCGCCGGATAGTTCGATTACTTTAGTAGTAATTCGATTGATGAAATATCGGTCATGCGATACAAATAAGAGCGTTCCAGGATAATCGATCAGTGCGTTTTCCAGTATCTCTTTACTATCTAAGTCTAAGTGATTGGTAGGCTCATCGAGAATTAAGAAATTTGCCTTTTGCATCATCAATTTAGCTAATGCAAGTCTAGCCTTTTCTCCACCAGATAATGATGACACGATTTTATCTACATCATCTCCACTGAATAAGAAACGGCCTAGCACTGTGCGAATATCTTTTTCATTCATTAAAGGCCATTCATCCCATAGCTCTTTTAGCACACTTTTATTGCTCGATAGCTTGGCCTGCTCTTGGTCATAATAACCAATTTGAACATTTGTACCATAGCGAATCTCTCCAGAGAGTGGTAGTAAATCTTTGACTATGGTTTTTAATAAAGTTGATTTACCAACACCATTAGGTCCAACAAGTGCAATACGGTCTTCTCGGAAAGTGCGTAATGTAATGCCGCTTGATATTTTCTTATCACCATAACCTATCGCTAAGTCATCAACAGACAATACATCATTACCACTTTGGCGCTCAATTGTAAAACCGAAGCTTGCTGATTTTTCATCACCATCAGGGGATTCCATCCATTCTGTTCGTTCAAGCATTTTACGACGACTTTGTGCCATTTTAGTAGTAGAAGCACGAGCAATGTTTTTTTGAATAAATTCCTCAAGCTTGGCTTTCTCATCTTGTTGACGTTCATATTGCTTCAAATCACGCTCATAATTTTTAGCTTTTTCATCTAAATAGGCACTATAATTGCCTGTATATTTTGTGACGCGATGACGAGAGACTTCGTAGATAATAGACACAACTTGGTCTAAGAAGTAGCGGTCATGGGAAACAATTAGAATAGCCCCTTCATAGCCTTTTAAATATGATTCCAACCAAGAGAGGGTTTCAATATCTAAATGGTTAGTAGGTTCATCGAGTATTAATAGGTCAGGTTTACTTAACAAAAGCTTAGCAAGCGCTAACCGAGTTCGTTGTCCTCCTGATAGTGAGCTAATTGGCTTTTCGTAATCATTAGGATAGAACTGCATGCCATGAAGCACAGAACGTGTATCAGATTCATATTGATAGCCACCTGCATCCTTAAAATTATGCTGCAAATGATCGTATTCAGACATTATTTTTGCATATAAAGTAGGGTTTTCATAAACAGCAGGGTCGGCCATTTGTTGTTCTAATGATCGGATTGCTCGTTCTTGGGTAATAAGCGGCTCAAAAATTGTCATCATTTCATCCCAAATCGACAATGTTGAGTTTAAACCAGCATGCTGCTCCAAATATCCAATTTGTATACCTTTAGGGATAATAATATCGCCAGAGTCATATGACAGTTGACCAGCAATTATTTTAAGTAAAGTAGACTTACCAGCACCGTTACGACCTACTAATGCAACACGATCACGATGTTGAACCTCTAATTTTACGCCACTTAAAATTTCATCTGCAAGGAAGGATTTATATAGTTGATTGACCTGTAAAACAATCATTCTTGACACCTCAATTCTTCCTTAGTGTAATAGATGAGCGATTGCCTTGCAATGTCGATGCTTTACTTATTCCAAGCTGTCATGTAAGATTGAGACGATTTCTCTTTAGTTAGTGGCGTAAAAGCGCCATTAACTAAAGGGAAATCCTCCAGTAAATATTATAAACTTAGAAATAGTTAATTAAGTGTGTATCATAAATAGATTTGATACTCTATAAGGAGGAAAGAGTTTGAAACAAGAATTAAAAATTCCACAAGCCACTACGAAAAGACTTCCTCTTTACTATCGATTTATCCAAAACTTTGCACAAGAAGGCATGGAACGTATTTCGTCGAAGGAACTGAGTGAAGCGATGAAAATTGATTCTGCAACTATTCGCCGTGATTTTTCTTATTTTGGTGCTCTTGGGAAAAAGGGATATGGCTATGATGTGCAACATCTCTTGGAATTTTTTAGTCAAACGCTCGATCAACATGAAGCGACAAAAGTAGCGTTAGTTGGTGTAGGGAATTTAGGTAGTGCTTTATTAAAATATAATTTTCAAAAAAATCACAATACTCATATCGTTGTGGCATTTGACTCAAAGGCCCCAAAGGAAGGGAAGATGATTAGTAATATTCCTGTTTTTCATCCAGATTTATTGGAAGAAAAGTATGCGGAATATGGAGCGGAGCTTGCAATTTTAACAGTTTCACCACGCTCTGCACAGAAAATGGCTGATAGATTAGCGGCGATGAACGCAAAAGGAATTTTAAACTTTACGCCAGAGCGTATTACTGTACCAGATAAAATGCAACTTTTAACAATCGATTTGTCAGTAGAATTGCAGGCACTCATTTATTTAATTCGTAATCAGGAAGAGTGATAATCGTACATAATTTAATTTCTTTCAGCGAATGTCTTTTGTACCGAAAGCGAAGCGACAGCAGCAAATGTTTTCTGCGCGAAAGCGAAGCGACAGCAGCAAATGTTTTCTGCGCGAAAGCGAAGCGACAGCAGCAAATGTTTTCTGCGCGAAAGCGAAGCGACAGCAGCAAATGTG
>NZ_JBIWFQ010000042.1:7966-37596 GCF_044763105.1 Lysinibacillus sp. NPDC096212
ATGTTTTCTGCGCGAAAGCGAAGCGACAGCAGCAATTATGCCAAGGAATAATTAGTATAGCTCACAGTTTCTGTCAATAAAAGTATGAGATAAAATGAGAGAGTGACGAAAAACTTTCACATATTATTAGTTAGCAAAATGGCGAAATATGCGTTAAAATGATGGATATAAAGAGGAGGTGGCTTTAATGGGTGGTATTGGTCCTATGAGCCTCATTATTATCGGAATTGTCGCATTACTAATTTTTGGTCCTAAGAAGTTACCAGAGCTTGGTAAAGCATTTGGTTCAACATTACGTGAATTCAAAAATGCTACTAGAGGATTAGCTGACGAAGATGATGATGACAAGAAAAAGAAAGAATTAGATAAGTAAAGTTAGGATGTTTGTGGAATGAATCCAAGAGATCTAACTGTCATTGAGCATATAGAAGAATTAAGAAAACGGCTTTTCATTGTTGCCGTTTTCTTTGTTCTCGCTATGGCTGGCGGTTTTTTTGTTGCGAAGCCGCTTGTTAAATACCTTCAATCTACTGGGGCGAATTATAATATTGAGCTTCATGCATTTGATGTAGTAACACCACTTGCAATTTATATCCAAGTCGTTTTTTTAATAGCATTTATCCTATCTTCTCCGGTATTGATGTATCAATTATGGGCTTTTATTAGTCCAGGATTAAGGGACGTAGAACGAAAAGCAACCTTAAGCTATATACCGTATTCGTTTATATTGTTTTTAGCAGGGCTATCTTTTTCATACTTTTTACTATTCCCTTACGTCATAAAGTTTATGATGAATTTATCAAATGAATTAGAAATTCAGCAAACGATTGGAATACATGAATATTTTTCGTTTTTATTTAAACTTACAATACCTTTTGGTTTCCTTTTCCAATTGCCGATTGTAGTCCTGTTCTTTTCGCGTATTGGGATTTTATCTCCTGAGTTACTAATTCGTATTCGTAAGTACTCATACTTTGGTTTATTTGTATGTGCTGCTTTAATCGCACCGCCTGAATTAGCTTCGCACTTAATGGTTTCAGTACCGTTGTTTGTTCTTTATGAAATTAGCATTATGATTTCTCGTATTGGCTATAAGAAATACTTAAAATCAGAGGAAATGCGAATGAAGGAAGAACAAGAGGCTGAGCAAAAACGCCAGATTGAAGAGGCGCTTGAACAGCAGAGACGTCAAATCGAAGAATTGAATCAATAATAATAGAAGCTCGATGCTAATTAGTAGCATCGAGCTTTTTCGTCAGCTTAACTTTAAATAAAAATCAGTGGGAAGAAAAACTCCCACTGATTTTTATTGCATTTTTTCTAGTTCTTCAAGAAACTTTTGCAATGGTTCTGCATACAATTGTACAAGCGTCACAAAACCATTTAGCATAACGTGGGCGATAATGGACGTCCAAATGCGTTTTGTTTTGTGATATAAGAAGGCAAAAATCAATCCGCAAATTGTATAAAGCAAGATATGTGTGAAGTCGAAATGAATAAGGGCAAAGAAAATGGCGCTTATTATACCGGCTATCCAGAAATTCGTTGTTTGGACAAGCGATCCGAAAATAACACGACGGAAAACGAATTCTTCTAATATTGGCCCAAACACGACAATCGCTAATATCGCAATAGGAGCGCCTTTTGCAATAGCTACAATATCAGCTGTGTTTTCCGATCCACCTTGGATACCGAATACAGCCATTTCGATAGCTGCGCCAATCATTTGGCCGAAGAAAACTAAGAAGAAACCGATAATTCCCCACATAATTGACAGTGGTATAGTTTCTTTCTTTCCTTTATAAATATTCCAAAAAGCTTTATCGCGAGATGTTAGGATTAAGCTTAGAATTAACGCAATGGCAAAGCTAAGTGCGATATACCAGCCTTGAGTAAGCGGAGCAGCTTGCTCACTAGGCAAACCGGTTGTACTCATGACCATCTTGTGAAACGGTTTTGCCAGTAATATCCCTGATATTTGCATGAGGATATAGATCAGTAAAACATAAAGGGCTGTTTTTTTATGTTTAGTTATTTTTTGAGAATTGTTCACAGTCAAAATCCTTTCCATTCATTATGCTACCTTTCTATTGTAGAGGAATATGGAAAGAAAACAAAATTTTTCGAAGTTCTGACTTGCAAAAAAAAGTGTGATTGATTATCATAATAATTGTATTAGCACTCGACTAGATAGAGTGCTAATAAACTTTCAAGTATATAATTAATTAATAGGAGGTTGTTTCACTTGTTAAGACCACTAGGAGATCGTATTGTAATCGAACTAATCGAGGTAGAAGAAAAATCTGCATTCGGTATTGTACTGCCAGACTCTGCAAAAGAAAAACCGCAAGAAGGTAAAGTTGTAGCAGTTGGGACGGGTCGTATTTTAGAGAACGGGCAACGTGTAGAGCTTGACGTAAAAGTTGACGACCGCATTATTTTCTCAAAATACTCTGGTACAGAAGTTAAATATGAAAGTAATGAATACCTAATTTTACGCGAAAGCGATATTCTTGCAATTATTGAATAAGTTAATACTTTTAAAGTAAATGCCTTTAGTGATTGTCATAGATAAACAAAAAAATAGATGGCAATGACAGTATGGCGAAATTTTTATAAATATATTGATGAAGCTTAACGAATATTCCATTTCAGGAGGGTAAATTCAAATGGCAAAAGATATTAAATTCTCAGAAGACGCTCGTTCATTAATGCTACAAGGTGTAGATAAATTAGCAAACGCAGTAAAAATTACTCTAGGGCCTAAAGGTCGTAACGTAGTTTTAGAAAAAAAATTCGGTTCACCACTTATTACAAATGATGGTGTAACAATTGCGAAAGAAATCGAACTAGAAAACCCGTACGAAAACATGGGGGCAAAATTAGTAGCAGAAGTTGCTTCTAAAACAAACGAAATCGCTGGTGACGGTACAACAACTGCAACAGTATTAGCGCAAGCAATTATTCGTGAAGGCTTGAAAAACGTAACAGCTGGTGCAAACCCTGTAGGCATTCGTAAAGGGATCGACAAAGCAGTTGCAGCAGCCCTTACAGAATTACACGCTATTTCTCGCCCAGTAAGCAACAAAGAAGAAATCGCACAAGTTGCGGCAATCTCTGCTGCTGATGATGAAGTAGGGCAATTAATTGCAGAAGCAATGGAACGTGTGGGTAACGATGGTGTTATTACAATTGAAGAGTCTAAAGGCTTCACAACTGAACTTGATGTAGTTGAAGGTATGCAATTCGACCGTGGCTATGCATCACACTACATGGTAACAGATACAGATAAAATGGAAGCGGTATTAGATAACCCATACATTTTAATTACTGATAAAAAAATTACAAACATCCAAGAAGTATTACCATTATTAGAACAAGTGGTACAACAAGGTCGTCCACTATTAATCATCGCTGAAGATGTTGAAGGTGAAGCTCTTGCAACACTTGTAGTGAACAAACTTCGTGGTACATTCAATGCTGTAGCGGTTAAAGCTCCAGGATTTGGTGACCGTCGTAAAGCAATGCTTGAAGATATCGCAATTTTATCAGGTGGTCAAGTAATTACAGAAGAACTAGGCTTAGACCTTAAATCAGCTGATATTACATCACTTGGTCGCGCTGCGAAAGTTGTTGTTACAAAAGACAACACAACAATCGTAGAAGGTGTTGGCGGTGCAGATGCAATCGAAGGCCGTATTGGTCAAATCCGTGCTCAGCTTGCTGAAACAACTTCAGAATTCGATAAAGAAAAATTACAAGAACGCCTTGCAAAATTAGCAGGTGGTGTAGCAGTAATCAAAGTTGGCGCTGCAACAGAAACAGAACTAAAAGAACGTAAACTACGCATTGAAGACGCTCTTAACTCAACTCGTGCAGCAGTTGAAGAAGGTATCGTATCAGGTGGTGGTACGGCACTTCTTAACGTATATGCAGCAGTTGAAAACGTTGCAGATGCAGAAGAAGGCGACGTAGCAACTGGTGTAAAAATTGTTCTACGTGCTTTAGAAGAGCCAGTTCGTCAAATCGCAAACAACGCTGGTCTTGAAGGCTCAATTATCGTGGATCGTCTAAAACGCGAAGAAATCGGTGTTGGCTTCAACGCTGCAACTGGCGAATGGGTAAACATGATGGAAGCGGGCGTAGTAGATCCAGCGAAAGTAACTCGCTCAGCTCTACAAAACGCAGCATCTGTCGCAGCTCTATTCTTAACAACAGAAGCAGTTGTAGCAGACATTCCAGAAGCAGCTCCAGCAATGCCAGATATGTCTGGTATGGGCGGCATGCCAGGAATGATGTAATCTACGGCTCCAGTCAAAAAAATCACTTCTCAAATTGAGAAGTGATTTTTTTATGCTTTAGCGAATATTTTTTAGTGAATCACTGATAGAATATGGACAATCGCTGATAAAAGTAGCAAAATCGCTGATAAGCCTCCGACAATCGCTGATGAAAGTAGCAAAATCGCTGATAAACCTCCGACAATCGCTGATAAAAGTAGCAAAATCGCTGATAAAATCCCAACAATCGCTGATAAAGTGGAGCAAACCTGCTAATAAAAAACTCCGAAAAAGTAGCTTAGAGTTATTCTTTTTGCTTCAATCTAAAATCAGGAGAAATATAAGAGATAAGCGCATAATCGATTTCTTCTCCTGCTTGAGTTGATAATTGCACAAGTAAAGATTCTTCGGTATTTGTGGGATGTATAGCGCTTGTTTTTATAGTAACCACTTGAACACCGGTTCTTCTTGGATATACAACAACGACCACCTGATTCCCCAACGTATAAACTGCCGTAATATCAGATTGGAACGCGACAATATATAAATCTAAATCCGATTCATTTTGAAACAATGGAATCGTGAATCCCATATTTTGTTCAAAGTCGTACCATTCGGAAAGAGCAACATCGTAATTCGTAAATAGTCGATGCAGTGCATAATGAATTCTAGTTGGAACATAGCTCCACCGACCGATTGAGCTATGCCAATACTCTTCATAAGCGGGTCTCTTATAGCCAGGATTATTGACGATAACCTCATAAGGAATAGTAGTGCCATTCTCGATCAATTGTGAAAGTGTAACAAATTTTGATGGAGGAGTTAATTCTGGAAAAGGAGGATCAGCAATTGTTTGGGGTTTTATCGGCTCAAGGTTTTTCAAACGATTTTCTAGGCCTTTTATTTGTGCTTTAAGTCCATTTAATCTTCTCAATTCTTTTGCATCGAAAGAAGATACAATGCTCAAATTAATTAATAGTAGACTAATCATACATAAAGTTATTTTTTTTACGTTACACATAGATACACCTCTCTATATACTGTGCTCATTAAATGCGCGAATATGTAGGATGGCTGAGAATTTTATAGACATGTTTTCACTTCCATAGTTTTTTTATCAAAAATAGTTTCTAATAAACAATAAAAAGGCAATCCATTAGTTCGTATTTGAACTTCTGGATAGCCTTTTTGCTAAGTCATTTATCTTGGACTTCCAATATGTCAGGTGACAAATCTACATTCCTGGTAGGTTTAATCCAGGGAATCCTGGTAAACCTGGTTGGCCTGGTAAGCCAGGATATTGCCCGCCTGGAAATGGCATCGGACGTGGTGGATATGGCTGCGGAGGACGCGGTGGATATGGTTGTGGCGGATATGGCTGCGGAGGACGCGGTGGATATGGTTGTGGCGGATATGGCTGCGGAGGACGCGGTGGATATGGTTGTGGCGGATATGGCTGCGGAGGACGTGGTGGATATGGTTGTGGCGGATATGGCTGCGGAGGACGTGGTGGATATGGTTGTGGCGGACGTGGTTGCGGAGGACGCGGTGGATATGGCTGCGAAGGTCGTGTCGGATATGGTGATGGGTTTAAAGATGGATATGGGCTACCAGAAGGCATGGTAGGGTGAAACGGAATGTTAACATCAAGATCTTCGGGATTAAATCCAGGATTGACCAATGAAACACACCTTTCTTCGTTTTTTCTTTTCTAACATATGCCTACTATTAGGATTGTCATAGGCACTAAACTAGACGAATGATTGATAAGGGTATAATTCATTAAAATATAAAATGTTATAAAAAATATCAAATTTAATTATAATAGAAGAAAATATCATTAAAGGATGTTTAAATAAATGACCATTATAAAAATCAAGAAAATAAAAGTACAAAATTTACGAAATGTACGTCATGGTGAAATTATGTTAGCGGTAAATTTTGAGACGTTTCTTAAGTCAAATGTTGTAGGCTTATACGGACAGAACGGTTCTGGAAAAACAACTATTGTTGATGCATTTGGCTTGTTAAAGGCACTTATCTCCGGCTGGATCGCTGAAATTAAATTACCATCTCAGGAAAAGAAATTAATTATGGCAGGGGAGGATACAGCAAGTATTGAGTTCGAGTTTCTAGTAGAAAATCAATTTGGCACATTTTTTCTTAATTATTATGTAGAGTTACAAGAAGATGAAAACAGACTGTACACAACGGTTGAACGTGTAGCTTACAGAGAAAACGAGAAAGGGAAGCGTTCAAAGATTTTAATTAATGTTACAGAGGAAGACATACAACTACGTAAAGCAAATCTTTCTGATATGAATGAAAAAACGCGTATCCAATTACTAGTCACTCATCAATTAGCTAAAAAACAATATATGTCCTTTGTCTTTCACAAAGATATAAAGCCGTTATTACAAGACAGGTTGTCAGAGCTAGAAATGCAATTGCTTCATAATTTAGCAATAGATTTTAATCAGGATTTACATGTCGTTAATAATCAAAATATCGCACCATTATTTGAAGAGCGTAGTATGCCTTTTAGCATCCATCTCGAAAAAACTCGTGGTTCTATCCCTTACAATTTGAAGGGGCCAGCGTTATTGCAAGAGGACGCATTTTACGTGTTATGTGAAGTAATAGAGCAAAGTAATCAAGTATTATCAGCGATTATTCCAGGTCTGTCTATAAAGATTAATGTACTTACAAAACAAACTATGGATAATGGAGAAAAAGGAATTCGTTTTGAATTTTTATCGCAACGAGGGGATCGCGAATTACCGTTACGGACAGAGTCAGAAGGAATTTTGAAAATTATTTCTGTACTTAGTGTGCTCATTGCAGTTTATAATAACCCAAATGCTTGTATAGTAATAGATGAATTAGATTCGGGTGTTTTTGAATATTTGTTAGGCGAGTTGTTAACAGTGATTGATGAGGGCGGAAAAGGTCAACTTATTTTTACGTCTCATAATTTACGTGTGTTAGAGGTGCTAGCTATTAAAAACTTATGGTTTACGACAACGAATGAAGATCGTCGTTATATACAGCTAAAGGGTATTAAAGAGGTAAATAATGCTCGAGATGTTTATTTACGTGCAATTCAGTTGGGCGGGCAGGATGAAGATGTTTATAAGGAAACGAAGACATTTAAAATTAAGCGTGCCTTTAGAAAAGCGGGTGTCCAGCATGACTAAAAAAGTTCTTTTAATCATTGTAGAAGGGCATACAGAGCAAATTGTTTTAGAGGATTTTCTAGATGAACATTTTGCAAATTCAACGATTCGCTTCGATGTACAACGGGAGGATATTTTAACGAAATGGGATGCTAATAAACGGATACCTAATATTAAAAATAGTGTTACACGAGTGATTCAGAACTATTTGGAGAAGTATAAGTTTTTAGCGAAGGATTTAACCGCTGTCGTTCATATTACTGATGCAGATGGTTGTTTTATTGCCCCTGAATTTGTCAAGGTGAAGGAAGATATTGAGCAAAATTTATTCTATACAGAAGATGCAATATTAGTGAAATCAGAGAAGCGTAAAGAGCAAATCGAACAACGAAATGAAATGAAGGCGAATAATGCTAAAATCCTTATGGCAAATGATCATTTTAGCATTCATCGATTAAGAATACCGTATCAGCTATTCTATTTTTCTACAAACTTAGAGCATGTACTATGGAATGAACGTAATGAAGTAGCGACGGAAAAGGTGCAAAAGGCTGATGAATTTATGGAAAGATTATCGAGCTCCATAGAAGAATTTTTAAAAGAATATGTCCCAGTTAACCCAGAGCTTCCGTATAAAGAAAAAATGAAAATGAGCTGGTCATTTTTAATGGAGGGCTGTAATTCATTACAGCGCGGAACGAATGTACCGTTATTATTTGAAATGATTAAATCAGATGTACAATAAAATGCCCTCCGATGTTCAGTGGAGGGCATAGATGGTGACTATCATTTCGATGAGATTAAGGTGTCATAGTATAGCTCTTCGGCAAAACGAGGGGTTGATTTCCGTTCCGACTGGGCGCTTTGTCGCTGACGCTTCGCTTTCGCACAGGGCAAAGCTTCCTGGGGGCGTCCGATGAGCCGCTTCACTCGCGATGCTCGCTCCAGGGTCTCGGGCCAACAGATGTTTTTTGCGCGAAAGCGTAGTGCTAACGTAGCGTCAGCAGCACCGATGTTGGTCACGAAGGCGTTATCACAGGACGTGATGGTTTTAGCCTTCGTTCCTTTATTGCTGATCCCCAAGGAGTCGCCCAGTCTCCACTCCAATCAACCACTTCACTTAGCATGTCACTCTAATTTATAGGGGACTTCAGCAACAATTCTGTGCAAAAGCGTAGTGCTAGCAACAACAAATGTGCGAGTAGCCTGGGACGGAAATCACCTTTATTTAAAGAACCACAACATTCACAAAGAACTCTCTGACCATTTTGTTTTCAACACTATAAATGCCCTCCAAAACGGAGGGCATTGGAATTTAACAACTGGGGAGGGAAATCAACTAGCGACCGTTTTCGTTTATGCACAAATTTCTTTAGCGCGTTTGTTCATAGCTACGGATATGTCCTAGAATAGCAGGATCTTTAATTTTTGTATCTTCACTTAGCAGTAAAAGTTTTGACATAATTTCGGCTGTGCGTGGGTCGTCATCCACCATTGGTAAGAAAATGCGTCCACGGTGCTGAGATGGTACGGCGAGTATTGGAATCATTGATCCACCCACTTGATGAACAACACCACTACCTAAGTGCAATGAATAGCTTGCGAGTTTGCCTTCAATAAGTGCATGTTGTTTTTTCACTTCAACATTCGTTAGCTTTAATAACTTCGCTAATTCCTCCACAATGACACTACGCATATCAATTGTAGAATGGCTTGCTTCTGGATCGACACCACCAACATGTGCAACACTTACAACGAGGTCAATATCCCGCATCACTTCAGAGAATATCGTTGCAGGAATGTCATCTAATGCTATGTCTTTACCTGTTAAACGATTGTAGAAATAGACGCCCTCAATTGCTGGTGCTTCGATATCTGCTGGCGTAAACCAATCTGCTTGCGCATACAAGGAGGCAACGATGTTTTCCTTGTAATATACTTTTCGTGGTCCTTCATCATGACTAATTTGCCATCCTCGTGTTTTTAGAAGTGCAACCGTTTGAGACGGATTGACTTGATGTCCCGCATAGCGCAATGATCTTTTTTGCCCTTTTTCATCCGCATTCATTACATACAGCTCGCGGAAAATTTGCTTAAATGGCTGTTTGATTTTTTGTTCAAACATAGAAGTTTGCCATTGTCGCCATTGACCGCTTTCAAGTAGGTGATACGGATGGGCAATCGTTAATGTTGCTGTCGGAGTAAGTGAAACTATTTCATCTGATAGTAGCTTAAGTCCATCCTCAGTTAGCAATCCGAAATGCCCTTCATTTTTAAAGACGAGTTTTTGAAGAAGCGGTGCTAAAATCGGATGCTCTAATAAATTGATCAGCTCTTCGGCAGAGAATTTAGTTTCAAGCTCCATCGCCTGTTCAAGTGCGGGGCGTGCTCGTTTATATTGCTCTAGCAATTCTTTTCGCGCCTGTTGTAACGCTAAAACTTGCTCTTGCTTTTTCAGAGCAGCAGGAATATTTTTTAGTCGTTTCCCGTCTTTTTCAACGATAATCGTAACATTTGCATCTTCTTCAATTTGTAAATGTGCAGTAATATGTTCAATCTGTTGTGTATGGAATAAATGTTTTATATCGGTAAAGGCTGATAGCTCCATACGCCATGTGAAGCGTGTTGTTTCGCCATCTCCTGCATTTCGCGCTAAATTTTCAAGCGCAATGCTAGCTGCACGTGCTTCGCTCGCACGACGCTGTGCTCCAAACTGTTTGCTGTCCTTTACAAATTGCTGGATAAATTGATAGCGAGTTAGTGCATCCTTTTGATCCGAATTTTTCAATGGAATCAGACCGAGTGCACGTAATTTATCTTTATTACGTTTATCACGAATTTCTTCCATTAACGGTTTTGGGCTAAGCTTACCTATAGCTGTATCTGCATAAAGCTGTGCCCGACGGTGGTTAGCTCCCTCCGATGCGTATTTTGCTGCATCATAGACGAGTTTGAATTGTTTAGCACCTAGTGTTTGATAGGCACTTTGGAACCAAGCTAAATCAAAGGCACCATCACGGAAATCGTCAGCAGTAATATTTGAGAAAAGGGCAATCTGATCTTTAGCAAAATCCGATAAATAGTCGGTTGTATGGGCGATAAAGTACCAAGCTGATTCTTTTAATCCTTCCCAGCCAATTACTTCACTAACAAGGTCTATCCAATGCTGGTTATACATCATTGCTTCAATTAGGCGCTCTTTTGAAATATCTGTTTTTTTCCATGCATTTTTTAATTGCTGTGCATTTTCATCTTTTTTAGGATAGCAGCTTGCAAGGAGACGAGAGAAAACATCCTTCTTCGTTTCAGCCTGCCAAATATAGCCGCGAGCAAGCTTTTCACCATCAAGTGCTTGTAAAATTTTTAAGAAATAATCAATACCCTCGAAATAGGAAATGCTTCTAGTGAGCTCTGTTACTGCTGTAGGAATATCACCGCGCATAAGCTCTATTTCTAAAATTCGATCAATGGCCTGCTCACGAACAGCAAAGAATTTCGATAAGTCTTCAAATGACTCTTTATAATGTTCTATTAATTTGTTTGGAGCAACCAACATCTCAGACGCTAGCGTATCTGTAAAGATGGCTTCAAATAAATGATCCTGAGTGAATAAACCTACATTAAAAGCATCTAAATATTGGTATAATTTTAGAGAGTAAATACTCGGGCTATATTGCTCTTTCTGCATCCTCCTTGATAACTCTTCATTGATGGCCAGCATTTTGACAAATTCACCGTAAGTCTTATAGGCTAAGAAACATCGATCAACAAAGGTATCAATAACATCTAAATCTACTAATGATGAAGTAGAGCGATAAAAATAGTCCTTATCTCGTACCTCTAACTTCCACTGCTCAGCAGGTATTTGTGTTAACAGCTGAAGCATAATACCGATTGCTTGCTCAAAAGCGTTAAATTCTGGCGAATGCTCTTCAAGTAATGTGACAGCCTTTTTATGAAGCTCCTGCTCTCCAACAATATTATTTAAATCAAGAGTAAGGACAGTGAAAATTTGTTTCATTGTTCGCTGATATTTTAATGCTTGGAACTTAGTAACGAGACCTTTTATTTCTACATAATTAAAGAATGGAGTGATTAAGGTTTGTGCTGCTTCGCTCAGTTCATGTGCCGCAGGATGTTCAGATAGATTGTTATAAAAGTTAAAATAGGCTAAATCCTCTACACTGAATTTGGACGTCTTTATCCACTGGAGAATGTCATCTGGTATCGGATATACATCAAGACTTGCGTTTCGATTATTTTCTGCTTTTGATGCAACGACATTAAATGTTTGTCCTAATGTTGTTGTGATTGGCGTATCATCCCATTGATATTGATATGTCTCATACTCATATTGGGCATTAGCATCTAATAGTTGAATGAGCTGCTCGAGCTTTAATATAAGCTTCTCTATATCATAATCAAAGAATTTTTCTAGTGGCATTGTTTCTTGTAAATATAAAGGAACTAGTTGCTGCCATGCTTCCATGCCATTCATCTTTATATCTGTTTTTGAAATGCTGTCATATTGAATAGGAGGGTGTGGCGTATATAAACCAAAGCCATTGTCCTCGTTATATTCTGGTACATCACTAGTTAACAATTGATCTAACAACACTTGCTCAGTTTTTGTTATTTTTGGAAGCTGGTCGCATAATGCTGTTATTTCCTCGCTAGTTAGGTGATATTCTTTAGAGGCCTCTAACAACAATTCTAGCCCTCCAAGTCGCTTCAACTGCTTCTTGTCCTGAATAAGTCGCTCAGCGCTTTGCAATATTTTCTCCTGCGGCTGTAGCTTTAAGAGGGAAATAGCTTCCTTTCGAAGTGAACCTGATTTATTCGCTAAAAGGTCCTCAATTTTTAAAATTTCATCGTCTGTAAGTGTTAGTGATTGTATCTTTTTCAATGCAAGGGAACGATTAATGGAGCTTCGATCTCGTAAAGCGCTAAATAGAAAATCACGTTTTCCTTGCGTAGTAATATCAAGACAATAAATATTAAGAAGGCCGATTCTACTTGTAGGAGAGTAAGAATCTGCATTCGAAATAATACGTTGAAATAGCTCTTCATCTTGTAAATGATTGGCCAAAATTATTTGTGTGGAAATTAAATCTTCTAATGACAAGTGTGCATAGACGAATGATAAAGGTTTTCCTGCAATCGTAATACCATCTTTCGTAAGTTCACCCTTTGCCCATTCAAGCTGTTCAAATAGAAGGTATTCAATGCCTTGCAGTTGGGTATTTTCCTGCAAGAACTTTTGTATATCTGTAATCCAATCGTTAGCCCAAGCATATTCACTATTAATATAGTTATTTGCGTTTAGGAAATTCCCCCAAGCAAATGTAAATAGCTCAATATCCTTTGTTGTTAAAATGAGACCCTTAACAAACGGAGCAGTGAAGGAAACTTTCCCTAGATTTTTCAAAAATACGAGCGTTGTCAACTGGATATGCTTTTCGCGTTGTAACAACTCTGGCAAAATAGTATCGAGCTTCGAATAATCCTTCGTTGAAATTGTCCATAGTGCTACGTAAATATCAATCGTTCGTTCACTTTTTAATAGCTCTAGTGTGAAATAATCGTCTTCAATTGCTCGAATCGCTAATGACAATACTTCCTCTGTTACTTTTTGATTTTCAAAGCTATTATAGCCAAGCCCCATCCAAGTATCGACTGCGCGAATAACTGAGGAGAAACGAGTTAGCTGATGCTCCTGAATAAGCTTCATAATGGTAAGCTGTGCCTCTAATGTGCCATGATCAATATTTTCAACAATGGCTTGGCGTAGTCCCTCTTGACGTGCAGCAGCAACTAATAGTTTACCGAGTGCCTCATGTAGGCGAGTATTTGTTGATTTGAAAATCCCTCTTATTAGTGGATATCCAAAAAAACTGCCTTGATGCTCGTCAAATAATATATGTTCAACGGCTTCTTCCATAGCAGGATTTTCTAATGACAGTTCTTCAGCAAGCATTTGTTCAAAAACATTAAAAGGCATTACCTTCATATTTTCATTTTTAACCACAAAGCAGCTGTAATTAGGGTATGAACCATGCTCATATTGATTGTGATTCATCAATAATTCCTGTAGATTCATTTCTTCAAATGTCAGCATTTCTACAATTAATTGTAAGCATTGAAAAAGGTGGTCCTGTACGGAATGTGTAGATCGAAATGACCTACGCATAATGTCAGTCTGAAAAATTGTTGTATCGTAACGTAATATCAATTTCTTAATAGTTTGAGCACGTTCTTGCGATGAAAATAGTGTTAGTACATCGAAAAGGGTTCCGGTAAATAGCTCCTCAAGTGTCATGATCTCCAAATCAGCAATTTGCTGTTTAATGGAAAAATCGCGATCATCCATATATTGAAGTAATGCTGTAGCCATTGGTTGAATGGCTTTTGGTGCAGTATCTATTTTACTTTGGAATTGGTTTTTTTGATCGTTTGATAGTGTCATGGAAATCCTCCTTACCAAATTCGTCCTGCTAGCATTGTCAGTTTAATAAACGTAAAAACATCATCTTCTCGTATTGCAAAAGGTTCATTAAGTGAATTTAATTGTTCTTCGTTCTGTAATACTAAAAAAAGTTCGTCTTCAAAGGCTTGAAGAACTGTGGATATTGCTTGATCAACAGACTGCGTAGAGGCATTTTTTTTCTCACCAAAATGTACTTTGCCATGCAGCGCTGCATCCTCTAACTGCTGATCAGTTATATAAATATGAAGCGGATTATCCACCGTCTTTTCGTTATAATTAAGAACCTCTTGTGTGACGAGTTGCTTAAGTAAATCTTTTAAAGTATGGACAGGCTCTTCAATAGTGAATGGGATCTTTTGAAGTTTACGCGATTTTTTGCCGATCATTTTTTGTTGGTAAAATAAACGCAACCTAACACCTCCTTACAGTAATTTCATTATACAAGAGAGTAAACGGTGAAAAGAATGAGGCGTTTTACGCTAGTTGTGTAAAAGAAAAATTGGGAAAAGGGTAACAAATAATTTGTTGCGACGACTTATTAGGGAGTGTAGAAAGTGGGGTGAAGTTTTGCATCATGATATTTCAAAAATAGAACATTTGTACGATTGCTATTATCGTGATGTGTATCATTTTGCGCTGTATTATACAAATTGCAAACAAGAGGCAGAGAATATTACGCAAGAAATGTTTTTTTAAGCGATGAAGAAGTTAGACAATTGAAAGGATAAAGATAAAGTGAAAATTTGGATCTTATCAATTGCACGAAATACAGCAGTGGATATACATAGAAGGAAGAAAATAAAGCATCTATTTTATTATTTATAAACCTTTGTCGAACGTGTCATAAATATTATAAGAAAATCAAAGAAAATAAGGTTCATTCGCTAGAATAAGCGGTGAATCCTTTTGTGTTTTAGGGAATCTATTCTTACTGAGCACTGACATCTTTTCATTTCCTAATTCATAAGCTTTACAGGTGTGATTTTATCAAGCTAGAAGGAGGCACTGACATTCAAATACATGTTGTACGGGCAGGGGAGTCCTTATGGGGAATTGCGCAGGCATATGGGACAACAGTTCAAAGTATTGTAGATGCCAATCAAATTCCTGAACCAAACCGATTAGTTATAGGGCAAGCTCTTGTAATACCGATTGTCGGAAATTTCTATTATGTGCAGTCAGGAGATAGTCTATATTCAATCGGCCAACGCTTTGGCATTAATTATTTAACACTTGCTCAGGTGAACAATATTAGTCCGAGTCAACCGTTATCGATTGGTATGCGACTTTATATTCCACCTCAACCAAAAACAAGAGCTGAAACATTGGCATATTTAGAGCCGAGAGGGACATTCGTTAGTGAGGCATTACTAAGTCAAGCAAGAGAAGCGGGTCCATTTTTAACTTATCTAGCTTTATTTAGCTATGAGGCAAGGCGAGATGGAACGCTTAAGGTACCACCGAGTCAAGGTGTAGCGCAAATTGCAAATGATACAGGTGCTTCTCTAGCAATGGTTGTCTCAAATTTGGAGAATTTTAGTTTTAGCGGTGATTTAGCGAGAGATATTTTTCAAAGTACAGCAGTACAGGATTTGCTCTTTAATAATATTCTTGAAGAGGCAAAGCGTTTAGGAACCGTTAAAGATATTCATTTTGATTTTGAAAATTTGCCAGGCGATCAGCGACAGGCGTATAACAACTTTTTAAGGAGAGCGGTGAGTCGATTCCATCCTCAGGGATATACCGTATCGACAGCGCTAGCTCCGAAAACAAGTGCTAGTGAGCGAGGTCCGTGGACGGAGGGGCATGATTATAAAGCACATGGAGAAATAGTGGATTTTGTTATGTTAATGACTTATGAATGGGGCTATTCTGCAGGGCCACCTATGGCAGTATCGCCACTTCCAGAGGTAGAAGCGGTTGTTAAATATGCAGTAAGTGAGATACCTCGGAACAAAATTATACTTGGACAGAATTTGTATGGGTATAACTGGACATTGCCTTTTGTACAGGGGGGTCCTAATGCAGAAGCGGTTAGTCCACAAAGAGCAATCGAGATTGCTAAGAAATATAATGCTGCTATTCAGTTTGATTTAAGATCTCAAGCACCGTTCTTTGAATACTATGATGAGCAAGGTAAAGCACATGTGGTGTGGTTCGAAGACGCCAGATCCATTCAAGCGAAGTTCGATTTAATCAAACGGTACAGACTCCGAGGAGTAGGCTATTGGAAGTTGGGTCTACCATTCCCTCAAAATTGGTTATTAATTGGGGCAAATTTTGATGTAGTAAAGAAATAAGAATCTTAAGGAGCAATCAAATAATTTCGCATTGGCGTAATTGTAGCTGACGCTTCGCTTTCGCGCAGAAAAGATATGTTGCTGTCGCTTCGCTTTCGCACAGAAAAGATATGTTAAATGAAGATAAGATAGCTCTATGTCTATTCTATTTTCTAATAAACATAAATAATCTGAAAATGTCATATCTATTTATGGTAATCTATACTATAATTATGGTAAATGATAATCCAGGAGGGATATTTTGGGAAAATTTAAAAAGTTAGGTATCATACTAACGTCTACTGCATTTTCTGTTAGTGTACTTTCACCAATGGCACAAGCTTCGGCTAATGTAAAAGAACCACAAGAGAGAGTTGCAATTCAAGTTTCTTCAACAGAAACAAAAGTAACAAAAAGTATGCTTATTAAGCAATTGAATACAATATTCCCAGACAAGTTCAATTTTGTAACAGAGAAAGATTTCTCAATGGGGGAAGCGCATTACTATAATGATGACAAAACGATACGCTATGAATTGAACTTTAATAAGACAATCAATGGCAAAGACGTTTCTGGTGATTTTACTTTTAAAGGCGAAGATTTGGAATTAGAAAACTTCTACTATCAGCCTGTCAATATAGCGGAAGCATTGTACCCAGTGAAGTATTCAGAGGGTGAAGCAAAGAAAGTTGCTCAAGACTTCCTAAAGAAATTGCCGAGCACTGCGAATTACAAGCTTCGTGAAGACAATAGATATAGCGACTTTGGTTTTAGTTTTAGTAGACCTTTATCCGAACCAATTTCGTATTCATTCATGTACTCGCCTACACACAATGGTGTGTCACTTAGTAATGAGTTTATCAATATTACAGTTCTAGCAAATGGTGAAGTTACAAGTATGTATCGTTATACTGAGCCAACTAGCAAGGCAACATTTGATAACTTAGATCAGAAAAAGAATGAGTCAGACATCCTTGCACAGGTTCGCGAAAATCTATCAGTTGATTTACGTTATATAGTTGACTATAACTACCAAACAGGCGAAGGTATTGCTAAGCTTGCGTATATGCCACCAACAAGCTTTAATGGTGTACATGCAATAAATGGGCAGTGGAAAACAATGAATGGTTTCACTTCTCAAGTACCGAAGGCAAAAGGTGTAGAAAAACTTGTATCGCAACCACTTGCACCTAAAAAAAATGGTATTACATTAGCAGAAGTTGAAGAGTTAGCTAAGTCTATTTTAAAAGTTGATTCAGACAAAGCAAAGCTACAAATTCATTCGGTTAATGAAAGAGAAAACGAAAATGGCGAAACAATTTATGATGTGAATTATATGTATGATCTCGGTAATTACGGCACAGGCAGTTCACTTGAAGTGAACAAGGCAACAGGTGAGATTACAAACTTCTGGGATACAAGTAGAGAATTCATGCAGACAGATGATAAAGTAGAACCAATTTCAAAAGATGCTGCATTAACAAAAGCAATAGACTATTTAAAAGAGTGGGTTCCGTCATATATTCATAACTATTCAAAACCAATAGAAGATGCAGTATATGATAAAGACAGCAAACAGTATTACTTCTCTTTCCCACGTATTGTCAATGGCATTGCCGTAGTAGGGGATGAAATTTCCGTTGGGATCAGTGCAGATGGGAAATTAAGTGCTTTACATGTTAGTAATCGTAAGATTGATGATTGGCCGTCTGTAAACAAAGCTATTCCTGCTGATAAAGCAAAAGCAATGTTCAATGAGGGGCTAAAATTGGAGCTACAGTATGCAAAACAGGATGGCGAGGATAATCACCACTATGATTTAGTATACTCTCCGGTTTATAATGGAAGCTTGTTCAATATTCTTGATGCAACAACTGGTGAATGGCTTCTAAAAGTTGATGATTCTAAAGAAAAACCAGCCATTTCACATCCAACAGCTGGAGGAGAATTAACTTATTTATTACGCCAAAACGTGTTAGAGGTTAAAGACCCAGCTAACTTTAATGCTGATACAGCCGTAACAAAGGGAGAAGCTTTGAAAATTTTAGTTAAATCATTATCATACGGATATGATTTCGGTCCGTATGGAAGAGATAACGATAAGCAATCCTTCGATAATATTGACAAAAAGCATCCATTATACGGAATCGTTGAACAAGCAGTAAGAATGGGCATTTTACAACCGGCGGATCAATTTGCTGTAGATACAGCATTGACTCGTCAAGAGCTTGCCGAATGGTTAGTTCGTGTATTAAATTTAGAGAGTGCTGCTAAGCATAGTGACATTTACAAATTAAACTTTACTGATGCAAGCTCAATTGACCCAGCGTACGCAGGTTATGTTGCTTTAGCGAGTGCAATGGGACTAATTGATGGACAGCAAAATAAATTCAATGCTACTGAGAAAGTGACATATGCGGATTTGGCTGTATCTACAGTTCGTCTAGCAAAGGCTGCCTTTGAACAAAACAGCAGCGGTCGTCATTACTATTATTAATCGATAATTTATACGTGAAAAGGCATCCTCTAATTTTTGGGGATGCCTTTTTTGTGATTACAGTAAAAAGGTTGCTGATTAGTAGCTTATATGTTACTATTATCTCGAATTAAAGATAAATGAATTCGAAGTAAATAGAAAGAGGGAGTCGTATGAAGGAAGACAATCGTAATTTAAAAGCTTTTACGGTCTTGTTCCGAGCATATCAAACGATTCAAGATGCAACAAAGAGAGATTTACTTCAATACGATTTAAATCAAACGGAATTTTCGGTACTTGAGTTTTTATATCATCATGGTGAGCAACCAATCCAAGTGATTGGAAAGAGAATTTTAATCGCAAGTAGTAGCATTACGTATGTAATTGATAAGCTCGAACAAAAAGGTTTTGTGTATCGACGTGCTTGCCCGAAGGATCGTCGTGTCACGTATGTTTTATTAACATATGAAGGGCAAACGTTGATGGAAGAAATATTTCCGAAGCATGAACAAAAAATTAACGAGATTTTTGAAGTATTAGATCAACAGGAGATGGACACAATGACTCTGTCTCTGAAAAAGGTTGGTTTGAACGCAGTTAATAAATAAAAAATTTTACGTATATATCTCGAAATCGAGATAAATAGGAGGAACATAAAATGAATCATTTAAAAGGAATTCACCACGTTACCGCTATTACAAGTAGTGCGGAAGAGAATTATAAATTTTTTACTTATGTGTTAGGGATGCGATTAGTGAAAAAAACGGTTAATCAGGATGATATTCAAACATATCATTTATTTTTTGCAGATGATAAAGGTAGCGCTGGCA
Organism: Lysinibacillus sp. NPDC096212; assembly: GCF_044763105.1. Classification (NCBI taxonomy): domain Bacteria; kingdom Bacillati; phylum Bacillota; class Bacilli; order Caryophanales; family Bacillaceae; genus Lysinibacillus; species Lysinibacillus sp. NPDC096212. The sequence goes on from NZ_JBIWFQ010000042.1 coordinate 27,495, forward strand.
CCGATATGACATTTTTTGATTTTCCAAACATTCCAAAAGGTGTGCATGGAACAAATGAAATTTCCAAAACTTCATTCCGCGTGCCAACAGATGCGGCATTGGATTATTGGGTAAAACGTTTCGATCGATTAAACGTTAAACATTCAGGTATTAAAGAGCAATTTGGAAAGAAAACTTTATCTTTCATTGATTTTGACGATCAGCAATATCAACTTATTTCTGATGAAAACAATACAGGTGTTGCATCAGGCACTCCATGGCAAGATGGACCGATTCCTCTTGAATATGCAATTACAGGCTTAGGTCCGGTTTTTGTAAGAGTTGCTAATTTTAAATATTTCAAAGAGATGCTAGAAAAAGTGATGCTCTTTACAGAAATTGCTGAAGAAGGGGATTTCCATCTGTTTGAAGTTGGTGAAGGTGGGAACGGTGCACAAATCGTTGTAGAACTTAACACAGTTTTACCAGTCGCTCGTCAAGGCTTCGGTACAGTACATCATGCTGCATTCCGCGTAGAGGATCGAGCTGTACTAAATGAATGGACTGAACGATTTGAAAGCTTTGGCTTCCATACTTCAGGTTACGTAAATCGTCACTTCTTTGAATCACTTTATGCACGAGTAGCACCACAAATTTTATTTGAGCTAGCTACTGATGGTCCAGGATTTATGGGTGATGAGCCTTATGAAACTTTAGGTGAAAAATTGTCGTTGCCACCATTTTTAGAGCCAAAACGTGCACAAATTGAAGAACTTGTCCGTCCAATTGACACTGTAAGAAGTACGATTACGTTCGATAAAGAATAGGAGTAATACTTTTTATTCCAATCAGACTACTGATTGGAAATTACATACTCTTGGGGGTTAGTAGATGGAATTTGCAAAGCTAATAGATAAGCGCCGATCAGCAAATAACTTTATAGAGGGCATCAAGATGAGCGAAGAAGATATACGTCCCATTTTGGAGGATGTTAAGCTAGCTCCATCCGCCTTTAATTTACAACATGCCGATTATATCGTCGTATTAGATGAAGAAAAAAAAGAAAAAGTAAGAGAAGCAGCATACGGGCAATATAAAGTGCACTCAGCCTCAGCGGTTATCCTTGTTTTAGGAGATAAAGAAGCCTATAAAAATACTGCTAACCTTAATCAAGGGATGGTAGACTTAGGCATTATTAATGCATGTGAATTAGAAAATATCGTTAATGAAAACGCAAAATTTTATGAAGAACGTGGCGAGGAATTTATGAAGGAGGAAGCCATTCGTAACGCTTCACTTTCAGCTATGTTATTTATGCTGGCAGCCAAAAATCGTGGATGGGATACATGTCCAATGATCGGCTTTGATCAACAACAAATGAGAGCTCTTTTTAATGTTCCAGAAACATATGAAATTGCACTAATGATTACTATAGGTAAGGAAAAAGAAGATAGTCGCCGTTTACGTGGTTATCGTAAACCAGTTGAAGAATTTGCAACCTATTATTAGGGCAGTATAAAATAAAACTGTTAACAAATAATAAAATGAATGCACATTTAGGAGGAAACAACGTGAAAGTAGTAGCAATCGTAGGTAGTATCCGTAAAGAATCTTATAATATGCAATTAGCGAAATTTGTTCAAAAGCGTTATGCAGAGAAAATTGATCTTGAAATATTAAGTTTGAACGATTTACCAATGTATAATCAAGATATCGAAAATGAAGCACCGCAAACAGTATTAGATTTTAAAGCAAAAGTAAAAGCGGCAGATGCAGTATTATGGTTAACGCCAGAATATAATGGTACAGTGCCAGGTGTTATGGTTAACGCTATCGATTGGTTATCTCGTGTTGATAAAGTAATGATTGGCAAGCCATCATTCATGATGGGGGCATCAATGGGTAACTTAGGTACCGTTAAAGCACAATTACATTTGAGAGATATTTTATTTTCACCTGGAGTAAATTCACCATTACTTAGTGGTAATGATGTTTATATTGGAGCAGTACACTCTAAATTTGATACAGAAGGCAATTTAACAGATGAAGGTACTATCAAATTCCTTGATGTAGTTATTGATAACTTCTTAAACTGGATGAAAAAATACGTTTAAAAATAAAAAATGCCCCATAAGTATAACAATATACTTATGGGGTATTTTTGGGTTTATTGGGTTTAAGCTAGCGGTTAATGGAGCACATGAGAATCGGCTCATCGGACGCCCATGGGAAAGCGCCCAGTCTGGACGGAAATCAACCCCTATGGTGATAAGCTTTTATTTAATCGGAATTATTTTTAACACTTTTTGAAGGCGGTATGCAAATATACCTGCAAATATAGCTAAAATAATATCCTTTGGCAAAGGAGGCATCATCCAAAGCCATGCTAACTTATAAGTGAAAGCATCAGGAGCACTAGCCCATAACTTGTAGGCAAAGTACATCCAATTCGTTCCTAGTAAGTAATTAATAGCTGTTGCAACTAATGCAGCAACTACATAGCTTTTCTTCGTTCCACTACGTTCTACAATAAGCCCCGCGACAAATGCAGCTAATATGTAAGAAACAATGAAACCAAAAGTAGGGCTTATAATTTGACCAAATCCTCCGTAGAAACGAGCAAATACAGGTGCACCTGCTAAACCTATGCACATATAAACAGTACAAGCGAGTGCCCCTTTTCTACTACCAAGAATAAGTCCTGCTAAAATAGCAAAAAAGGTTTGCAATGTTATAGGTACGCCACCAATCATCATGAAAGGTACTATAGACGTGATATTAGCTCCTATCATCAGCAATGTTGAAAATAGTCCAATGTATGCAAGATCGACTGTTCTTAATTTGTGATGCGTGTGTACTGGAACTGTTGTCATTATTTCACCCCTAAAAAGTAATGTTGATAATAATAGTGTAAAAAAATAAACATTTTGTGTCAACTCGTTGAAAATAATAGTTAACACAAAATATTTATCCTGCTTAATTGTTATTTATAGACTACCGATTAAAATATATGATAGAAACGAATGGTGATGGTACGACTTTTTGTACAATGTGACACTTAAAAGAGAAGTCGATGCAAAGCCGAGGCTGTCTCGAACTGTAAACGAGGAGTTGTTCTATGGTGATTTCGCCCTCTGGAAAGCGCCCAGTCGGAACGGAGATCAACCTCTCACTTTGCCAAAAAGTCATACTAGGCTTTAGCACTCACTCACTCACTCACTCACTCACAATACTTTGAATTAAAATAGAATAAATTAAGATACTGCTTTTAATCCTGCCACACCAATGATAATGGCGATGATACTAATAATTCGAGTCAGGTTTTTAGATTCACCAAAGAATATAATATTCACGAGAACAGCACCAACTGTACCAATACCAACCCAAACGACATAGGCGATGCTTAACTGTAAATAGTTAAAGGATGCATATAATAGTACAAAGGACATCCCAAAGCCGCCTAGATATATTAATAAATTTCGTATGTTTTTTTCCTGACTATAATAGCGTAAACCAACAACACCGACAATTTCTGAAATTGCAGCTAATAAAACAAGTATCCAACCCATTATGCATTAGCTCCTTTCTCTTCAACATGATCTTTTGAAGGGTTATCAGCTAAATTAAGACCAATAACACCCAGTACTAAAATAAACATGAAAATTCCTTTAATAGCATTAAACTCACCGTCAAAAATAAAAATGTCCATTAATGTAGTACCAATTGTACCGACCCCAGCAAAAGTTGCGTAAACCGTTCCTGTAGGTAGGTTTTCGCAAGCCTTCGATAAGAAGTGGAAATCCAATGCAATTAGGGACACAATAATAGCCCAATGCCACCAGGAATCGGCAACATTAAAACCGAATATCCAAAACAATTCAAACAAACTAGTTAATCCAACATAAATCCAATCTTTTTGCATAGTTAAATTCCTTTCTATCATTATGACTGACATTCAGTCATTTTCAACTTAAAAGAGAACGTCACTTATGCGTGACGTAAATCGAGTGCATGATGTAAAAAGTCGAGGAGCTCAAGCTTTTGAAGTCTAATTGTTTCTTCTTCACTGTCGTCATACAAATAAATTTGTTCAGCGGCAGATTCTACTAAACCGATTATAAGTTTAGAAGAACGAGTAGTATTTAGAGAAGCTCGTATCGTTCCTTGTTGTTGAGCTTCAGCTAAGAAATGATTCATCCATTCGTAATAGGGAGCATATATATTTTCCCATTCTTTCATATGCTCAGTTTGTGTAATACCGGCATAGATAAGTGCAAATACATCTCGATATTCCTCTGTTAGAGAAAAAACAATATCTACTACTTTTTCTAGCTGCTTTGCAAAAGGCTCCTGTTTTGAAATACCATCGTTAATAGCAGCAATAATTTTCTCAACCATAACTTTTGCGATGGCTGGCATAACTGAAAGACGTGATGGGAAATAAAGATAAAATGTCCCTTGCGCGATACCTGCAGCTTTTACGATGTCTGAAACCTTTGTCTTCTCAATTCCTTTTTCACGGAAAACTTCAATTGCAGCATGAATTATTTTCTCTTCTTTTGACATGAAATCCCTCGCTTTTGTCCTGCTTATTTAATATGTTACAAAATAGCTGAAATAAAGTCAAAGAAAATGACTGACAATCAGTCATTTTCTTTGTGTATATATGTTTTTTATTTGGGGAACTTTATTCGTGAAAGGATTTGATGAAAATGGAAGAGATAAAGATTGCGCAATTAGATCAACAACAGCTTGAAAAACTTAATGAGCTAGAAAAGAACATGGGAGTGACATTAGTGGCCTATGATTCTTCGACAATGCCAGGACAGGGCTCAGGTGCTTTCGAATCAAACAATAGTACTAACAGCAATCATCCATCATAATTAAGAATAAAATGCCTTGCAGCAATGTGAGGCTTTTTTATGTCATCTAAAAATAGGAGGGAGACAATGATGCAAGATTTCTATGCAGATTTACATATTCATATTGGACGTACTTTAAGTGGACGTGCTGTTAAAATTACTGGCAGTAAAACGTTAACGTTAGCAAGAATTTTAGAGACTTCAAGTGCAAGAAAGGGACTAGATATTATCGGGATTATTGATTGCCATTCACCAGAAGTAATGGATGAAATGGCAGAGATGATAGAACAAGGAGAACTGAAGGAGCTAGAACAGGGAGGGCTTCGTTTTCAAGATACAACACTTATTCCAGGTACTGAAATGGAGATTTATGATCATCATTGCCTTGGACCGATCCATGTCCTGGCCTATTTTCCAACACTTCTGCATATGAGGGAATTTTCAAATTGGATGTCTAATCATATGAAAAATATTCATTTAAGCTCTCAGCGAATTTATTGTGATGGTCGAACATTACAGCAAAAGGTTCATGAATTAGGTGGACTTTTTATTCCTGCTCATGTTTTTACCCCATTTAAAAGTTTGTTCGGTAAAGGCGTACATCATAGTTTAACGGAAGTATTTGACCCTCAGCTTATAGATGCAATAGAGCTTGGTTTGAGCTCCGATACTGAAATGGTGAGTAACATTAAAGAGCTGCAAGCATATACATTTGTCAGCAACTCTGATGCTCATTCACTTGGAAAAATTGCACGTGAGTATCAAAAATTAAGACTATCTCATGCAAATTTTACAGAATTAAAGATGGCGCTTCATGAACAGCAAGATCGAGTAGTAACAGCCAATTATGGCTTAAATCCTTTACTTGGTAAATACCACGAGACTGTCTGCGCGAAATGTGGTGAGCAGCTTAGCAATTCGGCAACAATCTGTACAAACTGTGAAAGTACGCAAATTATTAAAGGAGTTGCAACACGCATTAAGGAACTTTCAGAGCAAGTTACAGATAAACGTGCACGACCACCATATATTCACCAAATACCACCACTAGACTTTATTCCAGGATTAGGGCCAAAAATGATGGAACGATTAGTACAAGCATTTGGTACAGAGATGAACATCTTGCATCGAGTTACGCTAGAACAACTCGAACAAATCGTGCCGCACAAAATTGCCAAGATGATCGATTTAGCAAGAACAGGGCAATTGGCAATTGAAGTTGGTGGTGGCGGTGTTTATGGGAAAGTTCAACTAGAGTAAAACACGATTTTTAGCTCATCATCAAAAGTTGTGGATGACATTTGTTAAAACGTAGGTAGTAAGTTGATGACTGGACGCTCCCAGGAAAGCGCCCAGTCGGAACGGAAATCAACCATACGTTATGATAAAAATCTCAATTTGCCTTATTTAACCCATTTTTATCCTATTTATATTAAAATAGTAATTAGTGAAAATTGGAGGAGTGGGTGTATGCAATTATCAAAGAAATTTCGGTTTTTAGCGGCTAGCGTTCTGGCATTACAGTTAGTAGTACCGATAAGTGTAAATGCTGAGGAACAAAGAGACTACATAGCGCCAAGTTGGGTAGTTCAAGCGGATTATGTAGCACTGGGAGATTCCTTAGCACATGGTATGAATGACGTTGGTATCATCGGGTTAGGTTACACAGATTTTGTTGCACAAGCTTTACAGCAAGATGGTTTCATCGCTTCTTATAATAAAGGATTTGCATATTCAGGCTATACAACGAAAAATATATTAGAAGATATACAAAATAATGTGGAAAAGCCAGTGGTAGGATTCGGTTATCAAAGTGAGAAGGTAAAGCTTCACACATCTATTAAAGAGGCTGAGATTATTACTCTTACCGCTGGCGCCAATGATATAATACCTATTTTAAAAGAGTCTCAGACAACTGGCATTAATGCAGCAGCGATGTTAAAAGCTTCCCAAGAGGCAATAAAAAATATTGCTACTATTTTAGAAGAAGTGAAGAAGCTTAATCCGAATGCTCAAGTTTATGTAATGGGTTATTATAATTCATTTCCGTACTATAGTGAGGATTTACAGACACAATTTAAAATGCTATTAAAGGTTATGAATGCGACGATAAAAACAACTGCTGAAAAAGCGGGTGCCGTTTTTGTACCGACATACGATATTGTAGCAAAAGATATTCCAAGCTATTTACCAAATCCTGAAAATATCCATTTAAGTGAAGCTGGCTATTTAGCAGTAGCGAACGAGGCATTTTTACCAGCGATTAAAGCAAGTTCTTTATGGGATGTATCAAAATTTATTCAAGCAAATATGAAAGATCGTACAACTGTAAAAATAAGCTGGCAGGAAGCGAGAGATAATATAGGTGTCACTAGTTACAACGTATATGTAAATGGAAAACTAACATTTACACAAAATGCTGAGACAACGGCGATAACCTTGGATAATTTAACAGAGAATACAGCATACACGGTAGCTGTTAAAGCGGTTGATGCAGCTGGTAATGAAAGTGTTCAAAGTCCATCAGTTACTTTTACTACAAAGAGAACTTTAAGCTTTACCGATATAGAAAATCATTGGGCAAAGGAGTATATTCTGAAGGCCGCTGAAGAAGGTATTATGAAAGGTTATGCAGATGGTACGTTTAGACCTGAGCAAAATGTTACTCGTGCACAGGCTGCTACGATGCTTGTTAGAAGCCTAGGTTTAACGACGAAGGAACAGGCACCATTTTCAGACATCGCAAGCTATGATGTTGGAACCCAGTCAGAAATTGCAGCCGCTTATGCGTATGGGCTAATTAAGGGAACGGATGGTAATTTTAATCCAGGACAGCCAGTTACTCGCGCTCAATTAGCATTAATGATTAATCGTGCTTATGAACATCAACAAAAGCAACCTTATGCTGTGAAAGGAAAAGCACCATTCTCAGATATTGCCTCTTACAATGAAGAAACAAAACATGCAATAACGATGTTGTATGAACAAGGTATTATTATAGGTAGTGAAGGAAAGTATTTACCAGAGGCTCCAACAAAGCGTAGTCATGCAGCGAAAATATTTATAAATTTTAAAAATCTATTAAAGAAGTAAAATAATTTAAGGTAGGGATAGTAAATTGAAACCTCTACCTTTTGATTTTATATATGTTATTTTTATTGCGATGAATATCTAGTACAAGTTAGGGGCTCACATCAAAAGTTGGAGATGGCAATTGTTAAAATATATACCAAGTGTATAAGTTGATTGGAGTGAAGGCTGGGCGACTCCTCGGGGATAAGCGGCTCATTGGACGCTCCCAGGAAGCTTTGCTCTGCGCGAAAGCGAAGCGACAGCAACAAAATGTTTTAACTGTGCGAAAGCGAAGCGACAGCAACAAAGCGCCCAGTCAGAACGGAAATCAAACCACACTATGTCGATGAACCAAATTAGAATTGTAATAATACTGAAGTGAAAATGGATCAAAAGGAGAATGCGATGCTGTCATTTATTTTATCTGCGAAAAGATTGCTAGTAGGCATGTGGAAGTCATTCAAGCGTCCACAATTTCTATCTTTGTTTACAACATTATTTTTTATCATTCTTTCAGGGACAATGTTTTATAAAGGAACGGAAGGCTGGTATTGGCTTGATGCCATGTATTTTGCAGTAGTGAGTTTAATTCCCACAGGTGTTGAGACGGGACTGTATCCTACTAGTGATTTTTCAAAGATATTTACGATGATTTATTTAACTTCTTTCAGCAAGTCTCCCACCTCAATTGTTGGTGAAACGAATGCGGGTTTAAGTTACTTCTCAGTGGGTGTACAATCAACCGCTGAAAGAAGTTAAAAGCCTCCGGCGGATGTCACGGAAATCGGAAAGGAGTTCTTTGTGCAAGCACAAAGCCGATTCCGGACACAATTATGCCGAGGCATAATTGATTTATTGGAACAGGCGTCATGTTTATTACGCTATTAATGCTCGGCCGATCAATAGTCGATTTTACAATTGAGGAAGAAAAGAAAGAACAAGCAAAAAAACGTCTTAAAAAATAAAAAGAGGGTGGGACAAAACCCTCTTCTGAAAACTAATAAGCCGTTGGAATTTTACGACGTGTAAAATCAGCAATGTAACTTCTATTCGTCGGAATTAAGTTCACCCACACTAGATGTGAAAAAACCCAATAAAAAAGCAATGACCCTTTTTTATAGTTATGATGTAATCACTATAAAAACATAATAACCAACCAAAAGATCATTGCTATGGATAACATTATTTGCTTACAACTAAAGGTTTATAAACTTTCTTGTCAAACAAATACATAATATGGCTAAGTACCAAGAAAAATAATATAAGGCCACCGATGTAGACAAGGGATTTTGCTCCTACCCTGTCATAGTCAAAGAAAAAGTAAGCATAATGTACTGGTTTCCCATCAATTGACGATATATTGTACACATATCCCATTAGACCTGTGATAGTAGCAAATGCCACATATGAGAGCGGGTATATCAAAACATAATATACATCTCGGTATTTTAAATGATTAGATTCTGTAAATAGAAAATAATCTACAAGGCAAAGAATAGGTGTAATCAAATGTACTGCAAGATTATCAAATTTCCAAAGATAAAAACTTCCACCCATTGTAAAGGTAGTAGGAGCAAGAAGCACCCAATAAACGATAAGTGTTAAAAGTAAATCAATTACACATACCATTTCAAAGCGTGGAAAATAGCCAGCACTTCCCGTCTTACCATCATTTATCAATCCCTTAACTGTACGTATAGTAAGTATACTAAACAAGATCAGTGCTAAAAAATTGCTTTGGATAGTATAGTACATAATTGTCTTAAAATTCATATTGCCCGATAGGATGCCCATACGTGATAATAAACCATATAATACAAAAAGAAGGCTACCTATTCTAAATAATAATGCTATAACTCTATTACGTATCATACGATTCCTCCTAATCTATATTAATATCATTTCATCTTAAATTTTTAAATTATAGCATTTTAGCGAAAAAATGTCAAATATTTACCTTTCTTCGGATTTATTTGTAATTTTAGATTGATTGTTACTATTCAGCTTTAATGATATAAGGCCTAGCGTCACTTAATAGGTCTTCCCCTTGATCTGTAATGACCTTAAAACTCCAAAATATGACGCATGTTAAAGTCTGACTACTCCCACAGCTAAAGCAGTGGGGTTCTTATGTACTTAAGAGAAGCGTTACAAAGCTCTCCACAGATGGTGTTGCCATGTCCTGTGTA
>NZ_JBIWFQ010000043.1:0-36225 GCF_044763105.1 Lysinibacillus sp. NPDC096212
ACTTGAAAAAGCTGCCGCCTGCAAAATACAGACAGCAGCTTCAAAAGGTTGCTTAGCTTTTTTTCAAAATGTCCTTTACAAAGGGTACACTTTATATTACAGAATGAGTGGCTTTTTTTAACTTCTTTCAGCGGTGTACAAACATCCGTACCTGTCGCTACGCTTTCGGTACAAAAGACATCCGCTAAAATAGAGGAATATGACCGACATCGTGTCGGCCCTCATGCTAGCCAAAGCACAAAGCGGATTCCGGACTGCGCGAAAGCGGCAATTTTTCCGTGGTATAATTGCTCAAATTAAGAAGAAATACATGGTTATAAGTATTGTTCAGTATGATTTATTGCTTATTGCAAAACAGATTTTTTCACCTATATATTGTCATTACAGTTGTAAAGAACTTATAATTGAATTCAGAGAGTTTTTTGTTTTCGGATTATATTCGGTAGAATAGACATAGACACAACGGGGTGGATAAATTGTTTCAAATTGGAAATAAGTCTAAGAAGAATACAATTGAGATTACTGATGAATCAAGTATAGGGGTTATTATTCAAGATCAGGAACGTTTACTACAGTTAAATCTAGTAAATTTAACTAGAGAAGATTTGCGATTAATTAGAAGTTTAAAACCGTATATTGAACGAAATGTTGAAGAGGTAGTAGCAGCATTTTATCATGCGATTGAGAGTGTGCCAGCATTACGTGAGGTTATTGAAAAGTATAGCTCTAGTGAGAAGTTACGACAAACATTACGCCATCATATTATAGAAATGTTCGAAGGGCGTATAGACGATGCATTTTTGGAAAAGAGAAGGCGAGTAGCGAAAATGCATGTGAAGATTAACTTGTATCCTAAGTGGTATTTAGCAGCCTTTCAAAACCTTGAAAAATTTTTAAGAAAGATTGTTTATAAGCTTCAATTATCGAGGGACGAAGAAGAAAAGTTTTGTGATGCTATCAGTAAAATCTGTAATTTCGAACAACAGATTGTCTTAGAGGAATATGATAATTATGCTAATACATTAATGGAGAAGCAACAGGATAGTGTTCGAGCACATGTGAAGGAAATTATAGGTGGAATATCTACGCAGCTAGAAACTCAATCTCATAGTACCAATGAAACAGTAACCGAACTTGTTTATAACGCCAAGGAAGTGAATGAATACTTGAAGGAAAGTATCGATGAGGCAAAAACAATGCAAGAGGTATCGTCTGAAGGTTATTCTAAAATAATATTAATTAATGAGCAAACAGGAAAAGTTCATCATAAGACAGTTGAAATGTCGGGTATGGTGGAGCAATTAGATCATTCTTCCTCCAAAATTAATGCTGTTATTGAAATAGTAAAAAATATTTCTGGTCAAACAAATTTACTCGCGTTAAATTCGGCTATTGAGGCTGCACGAGCAGGAGAGCATGGAAAAGGCTTTGCGGTCGTGGCGAGCGAAGTTCGTAAGCTTGCAGACCAGACGAAAACTTCGGTTGAACAAATTGCGGATCTCATAACTATGTCTAATGGAATTACACAACAAGTTGTTCAAGCAATTCATGAGATTCAAGAACTGGTGAACAATAGTATCGAGCAAAATGAGGAATCTTTAAAAGCCTTCGATGCAATATCTGGCTCAGTAAACGGTTCTATCTCAAACTTCCAAAACGTCGGATTGAAAATAACGGAACTGGCAGAAATTATAGAAACGATTGGGGAATCTTCCGAGGAATTAAAACAAATTGCCAATCGATTAGATACAACAATTAGAGATTTTTAACGACTATGCATAAAGTCTGTGCATAGTTTTTTGATTATTACCATAGTGAGGGGTTGATTTCCGTTCCGGATGGGCGCTTTCCTGGGGGTGTCTGATGAGCCGCTTCGCTTCGCTGCAGGGTCTCATCTGTGACACTAATCCCCGAGGAGTCGCCCATCCTCCACTCCAATCAACCTATTTACATGGCATACGTTTAACAAAATGTTATTCCTAACCATTTCATTAGAAACACTTGTATGGCCTATTACCATAGCGAGTTTCCGTTCACTGGGCGCTATCAACTTAGCCTCATGAACAAACCTTTTAAATAAAATGCCATCCACAACTGATAAGCCTAGTTTTATTTTTCATAAATAATAGGACAAAATCGCCTTTCTGAAGGATAAAACAATAAATAGAAGGATGAAGTTTGTAGAGTGATAGAAAGATAAAGCTTCAAATACGCAAAGATAAGAAATCCCTAGAAAATGAGCGTTCTAAGTGTTACGCTATAGGCGAATTGAATTGAGGGGTGTTCGGAATATGAAAAAGAAATTATTTATTACACGAAAGTTCCCAGCGCATATAGTTGAACCGTTGAAAGAGTATTATGATATCGAACAATGGGAGGAGGAGGAAATTGTTATACCACGGGAAAAACTATTGGCAGCTGTTGCAGATTGTGAAGTATTGTGGGTAACGCTTGCTGATCAAGTCGATGAAGAGTTATTATTACACGCACCCAATCTAAAACTCGTGACTAATTTAGCTGTTGGATACAATAATATTGATGTCAAAGCTTTGCGTAAGCGTGGAATAATGGCGACTAATACTCCGGGCGTTTTAACAAATACGACTGCAGATTTAGTGTGGGGATTATTGCTTGCGACTGCTCGAAGAATTCCGGAAAGTGAACGATATTTGCGTGAGGGTAAATGGAAAAGCTGGTATCCGATGCAATTAGTAGGTAAAGATGTTTCAGGTTCCACTGTAGGAATTATTGGTATGGGACGTATTGGCCAAGCTGTTGCTAGACGAGCAAAAGGTTTTGATATGAAAATTTTATATAACAATCGTAGACGTCGCCATGAGGTAGAAGAAATGTATGGCTTTCAGTATGTATCGTTGGAGGATCTTTTAAAACAATCGGATTTTGTTGTTATTATGACACCTTTTAACAATGATACGGTAGGACTTATAGGCGCAGAAGAACTTGCTTTAATGAAGGATGACGCGGTATTAATTAATGCATCACGTGGTGGCATTATCGATGAGAACGCACTTTATGAAACTTTAACAAGTGGTAAGCTGTGGGCAGCAGGCTTAGATGTCTTTGAGCAAGAGCCTATTGCGTTGGATCATCCATTGTTGACACTTCCTAATGTTGTAGCACTTCCACATATCGGCAGTGCCTCGCTTCAAACTAGAACTGCAATGCTGATGCTGAACGTTAAAGAGCTTACCGCATATGGGCAAGGTAAGGCTGTAACGAATCGAATAGATTAATAACACCGAAGATATAGGAGTATGAGTATCTTTTGCAATAAGACTTGTTTGTGTTCGGAATAAATGGTTTAAATCAGCTGTAATAAGAAAAGGGGCACATCGTAATTAGATGTGCTCCTTAAATAAATAGCGCCCATTATTTATTAAACATATCAAATAAACCGCCAATGCCACCTTCACCTTTAGATTGACCGCCACTGCCTTGAGAAATTGGTGCTGCAGCGAAGACGCGGCTTGCTAAACGGCTAAATGGTAATGATTGAATCCATACTTTACCCGGACCCTTTAAAGTAGCGAAGAAGATACCTTCACCGCCAAATAATGCAGTTTTTACGCCCTTGACCATCTCGATATCGTAATCTACATCAGATGTCATAGCAACTAAACAGCCTGTATCAACACGTAATACTTCACCGGGTGCTAGAGTCTTTTCGTGAATAGTGCCACCTGCATGTACAAAAGCCATGCCGTCTCCTTCTAGCTTTTGCATAATGAAGCCTTCACCACCAAAGAAGCCAACACCGATTTTTCTCTGGAATTCAACACCGATTGACACTCCTTTAGCAGCAGCTAAAAATGCATCTTTTTGACAAATAATCTTTCCGTTCATTTGGCTTAAATCCATTGGAATAATCTTACCAGGGTATGGAGAAGCAAAATACACATGGCGTTTACCTGAACCAACGTTCGTAAATGTCGTCATAAATAAACTTTCACCTGTAATTAGACGTTTTCCAGCTCCAAATAATTTACCCATAAGACCACTTTCTAGGCTTCCTCTTGAACCATCGCCAAAGATCGTTTCCATATGGATAGAATCATCCATCATCATTAAAGCACCAGCTTCAGCTACTACTGTTTCTTGAGGGTCAAGCTCAACTTCCACATATTGCATATCGTCGCCATATAATTTGTAGTCAATTTCGTGATTATTCATAAAGGATTCCTCCAAAAAATATTTTGTTATTATATACGATTATAAGTTGTATTAGTTTCATCACATAATTAAATATCTTAGAAAAAAAGGGAATAAGATAGTAAATGTCGAATATAAAACACTAGAATAAGTATTTTTTATTTTCATTCAGCTGGAAATTTGTGATTGTTTTAACTTCTTTTAGTGAGTGTCAAACATCCTGCTAAAAGAAGTTAAAGCCTCCGGACGCAATTATGCCAAGGCATAATTGGTTGCTCACAAAAGATGACATCAATGTTCAGCTAAAGAAAATAAAGCCTCTGACAATTGTCACCGATGTTATTAATCCAAAAGGTTCTTTAGACATCTATATATTAAAAATTCGGAATTTTGACACATCTATTTCTATATACTATAGAGTAATAGATGATATCTGTCTGAAAGCAATGCAATTGGTAACAATGAGGCAGAGGCACAATAGATAGTTCAGGGGGTGTATGTAGTGGAAATCAAAAACTATATCGGCGGTGAATGGGTAACACATTCGCATTTACAAAGTATAGTAGTGACCAACCCTGCTAATGGGGAGCAGCTAGCTACAATACCGCTATCTACTGCAAGTGAGGTAGATGAAGCGGTAGCGGTTGCAAAAAATGCACAAAAAATCTGGGCATTAGTACCTGCACCTAAACGTGCTGACTATTTATATGCCATCGGTCAGAAAATGAAAGAAAAGAAGGAACATTTGGCGACCGTTTTAACAAAAGAGATGGGGAAGGTTATTGAAGAAGCTAGAGGTGAAGTACAGGAAGGGATCGACATGGCCTATTATATGGCTGGTGAAGGGCGACGGTTATTTGGGGAGACAACACCGTCAGAGCTAGCTAATAAATTTGCCATGAGTGTACGGGCACCAATTGGCGTTGTAGGTTTAATAACTCCGTGGAATTTCCCTGTAGCTATTGCTACTTGGAAGTCATTCCCTGCAATAGTTGCTGGCAATACGTTCATTTGGAAGCCGTCTAATGAGACACCAATGATGGCTTATGAAATGGGCAAAATTTTTGAAGAGGTTGGCTTACCAGGTGGGGTAGCAAATATCGTCTTTGGTTCAGGGCCAACAGTTGGAACAGCATTGATTGAACATCCAGACGTCAAGGTCATCTCATTTACTGGCTCTACAACAACAGGCAGTAAGGTAGCAGAGCTAGGTGGTAAACACCTGAAGAAGATTTCATTAGAGATGGGCGGGAAAAATGCAGTCATAGTTATGGATGATGCCGATTTACAGCTAGCCACTGAAGGCATTTTATGGAGTGCATTTGGCACTGCTGGACAAAGATGTACAGCATGTAGTCGCGTGATTGTGCATAAAGATGTAAGAGAAGAACTAGAAAAACGTCTATTAGACGAAATGCAAAAGCTAACAATTGGGGACGGTTTGGATGTAAGTGTGAAAATCGGACCTGTGATTAACAAAGCCGCATTGGAAAAGATTAATCACTATGTGCAAATCGGTAAACAAGAAGGGGCGACGTTGTTAGCTGGAGGTAGAATTTTATCTGAGCCTCCTTATGATAAAGGGGTTTATTATGAGCCTACACTATTTACCAACGTGAAGCCTGACATGATTATTGCACAGGAAGAAATCTTTGGTCCGGTCGTTTCTTTAATTGAAGTAGCAAGTTTGGATGAAGCAATCGAAGTAAACAATGGCGTAAAATTTGGCTTATCCAGTTCAATTTTCTCACAAGATGTGAATACGATTTTCCGCGCACAACGAGATTTAGATACAGGTATTGTTTATGTGAATGCTGGCACAACAGGTGCTGAAATCCATTTACCATTTGGCGGCACAAAAGGCACGGGGAACGGTCACCGCGACTCGGGTGTAGCTGCCTTAGATGTCTATACAGAATGGAAAAGTATTTATGTAGACTATAGCGGTAAATTACAAAGAGCACAAATCGATACAGAATAACAGATCAATGAAAGGGGATGTTCTTGATGAAAGTTGTTGTATTAGGTGCAGGTTTAATGGGGAAAGAGGTAGCTCGTGATTTAATAAAAAATAGCAATGTGGAACGTGTATTTTTAGGGGATATTGACGTGAATTTAGCGCAGAACTTTGTGGACTCGCTAAATACAGATAAGATTGAGGTTGTAGAGCTTCATGCTGAGCGCGATGACTCGTTAATGGAGGTTATCTCAAAAGGCAATGTAGTCGTTAATGCATTATTCTATTCCTTTAATGAGCGTGTGGCAAGAGCGGCAATCGCGGCTGGTGTCCATTCCGTGGATTTAGGTGGTCATATTGGCGGTGTAACTGAAAAAATATTAGATCTTGACGAAGAGGCAAAGGCAAAAGGTGTAACCATTATTCCGGACTTGGGTGTTGCTCCAGGTATGGTCAACATTTTAGCGGGTTACGGTGCTTCGAAATTAGATGAGGTAGAATCTATTAAACTATTTGTAGGCGGTATTCCTACAGAGCCGAAGCCACCTCTTCACTATACGCGAGTATTTTCTCTAGATGGTGTCTTTGATCATTACACAGAGCCATCAAAAGTGATTCTAAAAGGTAAACTTCAAGAAGTTCCGTCGTTATCAGGCGTTGAACCTATTTATTTCAAAGATTTTGGTGTGCTTGAGGCATTTTATACATCTGGCGGTATATCGACGTTGGATAAGACATTCCCAAATGTCCAAACACTAGAATATAAAACGATTCGTTATAAAGGACATGCTGAGAAGTTTAAGCTATTAGCAGATTTAGGATTCCTCGATGCTAGTAATAAAGTAGAGGTAGAAGATCAAGAAGTTTCTGTGCGCCCAGTTGTTCGTGAGGCACTTAAAAAGAAACTTGAGCTTGGTACAAAACCAGATGCAGTGCTGCTGCGCGTAATTGTAGCGGGTGAAAAAGCGCAACAACAAGTGACTTATGAGTTCGAAATGGTTGTGCGTAAAGATATGACAATTAATGAAACGGCTATGGCTCGGGCAACAGCAAATACAATTTCTGTCGTTGCTCAAATGATTGGGGAAAATAAAATTACAGAGCGCGGTGTATTTGCACCTGAATCAATTGTACCGGGCGATATTTATATTCAAGAGATGGCAAAACGTGGTGTTGTCATTAAGGAGACGTCTCACATATCTGCAATGATCGTGAAATGGTAGGTGCGTGGTCATGAATTTCGAATTTACCACCGAGCAGGAAATGTTACGTAAAACAGTACGACAGTTTGTGGATGCCGAGATTATTCCACATATTGCGAAGTGGGATGCAGAGGGTGGCTTCGATCCGAAGATTTGGTCAAGACTTGCTGAGCTTGGCTTAATGGGTGTTTGTGTACCAGAACAATACGGTGGCAGTGGGATGGATTACAATGCACTTGCCATCGTTTGTGAAGAACTTGAACGTGGAGATACAGCGTTTCGCACAGCTGTTTCCGTTCATACAGGCTTGAATAGCATGACTTTAATGCAATGGGGAACAGAGGCTCAAAAACAGCAATATCTTATTCCACAGGCAAAAGGAGTTCGGATTGGGGCATTTGGTTTAACAGAGCCCGGAGCAGGGTCAGATGTAGCTGCAATGTCTACCACCGCTGTAAGGGATGGAGATTTTTACGTGTTAAATGGACAGAAAACATGGATTTCCTTATGTGATCTAGCTGACCATTTTATCGTTTTTGCCTACACTGATAAATCGAAAAAACATCATGGCATTAGTGCATTTATCGTAGAGCGTTCCATGGCGGGCTTTACATCGAAGGCCATTAAAGGTAAATACGGTATTCGTGCTGGTAATACGGGCGAGCTCTTTTTCGAAAATCTACGTATACCTGCAGAGAATCGCCTTGGAGAAGAGGGAGAAGGCTTTAAAATTGCCATGTCTGCGTTAGATAATGGTCGTTTTACAGTAGCGGCAGGTGCTGTCGGTCTTATTCAAGCGTGTCTCGAGGCGAGTGTGAAATACTGTCATGAACGCGAAACATTTGGTAAACCTATTGGCGAGCACCAGCTAGTAGGGCAAATGATTGCCAAAATGGAAGCGGGCTATCAAATGAGTCGCCTACTTGTATATCGAGTTGGAGAGTTGAAAAACAAAGGTGTACGCAATACGCGAGAGACATCATTAGCAAAGTGGCAAGCTTGTGATTTTGCCAATAAAGCTGCGGATGATGCTGTCCAAATTCATGGAGCATATGGTTATTCGGATGAATATCCGGTCGCTCGTTATTTACGTAACTCGAAAGCACCGGTTATTTATGAAGGTACGCGGGAGATTCATACGATTATGCAGGCTGACTATGTATTAGGAAAACGCCAAGATAAGTCATTGGCAAAAATGCTACCAAAATGGCCGTTTGAAGAGTAAACGTTTTATTAAGACTTTATTGATTGATTCGAAGTTAATTAGACTTGTTTCTTCTAACTTCTTTCGGGGGTAGCACCTACAAATGTAAAATTCATAAAGAAAAGCCGATTTCCTAAACGTTAAAGGGATAATCGGCTTTTTACTGTTAAGTAGTCTGTAGTGGCCGCAGAGAGTCTAAATGATGCAGTTGCTTTCTAGTTAGGGATCCGAATTTCGGGTTCTTTTTTTATGTTAAAGAATGACTTTATGGTCTAATTGTGTCTTAGTGTTCAAATTATACAAGCAAATATTACTATAAATTACAATTTATGTTGCTTTATTCACATAATATGTTATTTTTAGATGGGCTATATAGTTCCAAATAATCAATATATTACCATTGTTTAATAATAGTACTATAGGAGGGATTGTTATGAAAAAGAAATTAAAACTCAATCAAGTGTTAATTGGAGTAAGTACAATGGCACTGTCGTTTGGAGCATTACAAGCGGAAGTATCAGCAGCAGAAAAAACGCCTTATAATGTATTACAAATGAAGCCTGTTGGCATAGATACTCCGAAAGATGAAATTGCACATTCTACAACGGCTGATGAAACATTATCATTTGAAAAACGTTTGGAAATTGGAGATTTTTCGGAACACCCAGCTCCAACAATAAAACTTGCTGAAACGAAGCAATTGCAGGAAAAGTACTCGATGGAAGAGCTTTATAGAATGAGCAATAGTGAGCTAATTGATACGCTAGGAAATATTCGCTGGTATCAAATTACAGACCTATTCCAATTCAATGATGAAACAAAAGCTTTTTATCAAAATAAAGAACGCATGCAAGTTATCATCAATGAGTTAGGGAAAAGAGGAAGTTCTTTTACGAAAGATGATTCAAAGGGTATTGAAACATTTGTTGAGCTATTGCGTTCTGCTTTTTATGTTGGATTTTATAATAAGGAACTAGGGTATTTAAATGAGAGAAGTTTCCATGATAAGTGTTTACCAGCATTAAAGGAAATGGCTAAAAATCCGAATTTTGAACTTGGTACAGATGAGCAAGATAAAGTAGTATCCGCCTATGGGAAATTAATAGGTAATGCTTCTAGTGATGCAGAAACAGTTCAGTATGCTGCGAAGATTTTAAAACAGTATAACGAAAATCTCTCTACATATGAAAGCGATTCTTTAAAAGGGCAAGTTATCTATGATTTAATACATGGAATTGATTATGATTTGCAGTCGTATTTGCATGAGACAGGTAAAGAAGCTAATACGACGATGTGGTATGGAAAGATTGATAGTTTCATCAATGAAGTGAATAAAATTGCTCTTATACATAATGTTACAGATAGCAATAGTTGGTTAATCAATAATGGCATTTATTATGCAGGGCGTTTAGGAGGATTCCATAGTAATCCAGATAAAGGTTTAGAAGTTGTTACACAAGCATTGCGTATGTATCCATATTTAAGTGAAGCTTATTTTGTGGCAGTAGAGCAACTTACTACAAATTATGGTGGAAAAGACTATAGTGGCAATACAGTAGATTTACAGAAAATGCGTGAAGAGGGAAAGAAGCAGTATTTACCGAAAACATATACTTTTGATAATGGATCGATTGTATTTAAGACGGGAGAAAACGTAACAGAAGACAAAATTCAAAGATTATACTGGGCTGCAAAAGAAGTAAAAGCACAATATCACCGTGTAATTGGGAATGATAAAGCATTAGAACCAGGTAATGCTGACGATGTATTAACAGTTGTAATTTATGACTCTCCAGATCAATATCGATTAAATCGTCAATTGTACGGGTATGAAACAAATAATGGTGGTATTTATATTGAAGAGAAGGGAACATTCTTTACATATGAACGTACGTCGGAACAAAGTATTTATAGTTTAGAAGAGTTGTTCCGCCATGAATTTACACATTATTTACAGGGAAGATACGAGGTTCCTGGTTTATTCGGAACAGGAGATATGTATCAAAATGAACGGCTTACATGGTTCCAGGAAGGAAATGCAGAATTCTTTGCAGGATCAACACGTACAAATGATGTAGTTCCACGTAATAGTATTATTAGTGGATTATCATATGAACCATCACAACGCTACACCGCTGAACAAACAATGTTTGCAAAATATGGATCGTGGGATTTTTATAATTATTCATTTGCACTGCAATCTTATATGTATAATCATCAATTTGATACATTTGTTAAGATTCAAGATTTAATTCGTGCGAACGATGTGAAAAATTATGATGCGTATCGCGACGTATTAAGCAAAGATCCACAACTGAATTCGGAATACCAAGCGTATATGCAGCAATTGATTGATAATCAAGAAAAATACGAAGTGCCACAAGTATCAGAAGATTATTTAGTGAAACATGAACCAAAAGCGTTAAATGAAGTAGTACAAGAAATTGCCGATGTTGCTAACGTAAAAGATGCAAAAATTACAAAACATAAGTCTCAGTTTTTTAATACATTTACAGTCGAAGGTACGTATGTAGGTAGTGAAGCAAAGGGTGAATCTAAAGACTGGAAAACGATGAGTGAACAAGTGAACCAAGTACTGGATCAACTATCGCAAAAAGAGTGGAGCGGCTATAAAACAGTGACAGCGTATTTTGTAAACTACCGTGTGAATGCAGCAAACCAGTTTGAATATGATATTGTTTTCCACGGCATTGCGACGGATGAAGGAGATCATCAAGCGCCTATTGTAAATATAAATGGTCCATATGCTGGAATCGAAAATGAAGAAATCCAGTTCAAGAGCGATGGTTCAAAAGATAAGGATGGAGAAATAGTTTCTTACCTTTGGGATTTTGGTGATGGAAAAACAAGTGAAGAGGCAAATCCTACTCATGTATTCGAAAAAGAAGGCACATATAATGTGACATTAACAGTGAAAAATAATAAGGGAATAGAAAGTAAGGATCATGCAATTGTAACTGTACTGAAAGGAGAACAAACAGAGAATAATCATCCAGAAGAAGCCAAGATAATTCCATTTAATACGCCCCTAAAAGGTAGTTTAATTGATGATAATGATACGGATGTATACACATTTGATGTTACGTCTCCGGAAGAAATAGATATTTCTGTCTTAAATGAAAATCAAATTGGAATGACATGGGTGCTTTATCATGAGTCAGATATGCAAAACTACGTATCATTTGGACAGGAAGATGGAAATAGTATAAAAGGTAAACTTACTGCAGAACCAGGAAAGTATTATTTATATATTTATAAATTTGATAATGAAAATGGGACATATACAGTAAATGTACAAAATGAAGCAAAAACAGATATAGAACCAAATAATAATCCAGAAGAAGCGGAAATGATTCCACTTAATATGCCCCTAAAAGGTAGTTTGATTGATGATGATCATACGGATGTATACACATTCGATGTTACGTCTCCAAAAGAAATAGATATTTCTGTCGTAAATGAAAATCAAATCGGAATGACATGGGTGCTTCTTCATGAGTCTGATATGCAAAATTATGCATCCTATGGGCAGGAAGATGGAAATGTTATAAAAGGTAAATTTACTGCGAAACCAGGAAAGTATTATTTATATATTTATAAATTTGATAATGAAAACGGGACATATACAGTAAATGTACAATAATTATATTTTTAATTAGTAGAGGTTGATCTAATCTCTTTAATGCAAACCATAATCAAGTGTCTAACCATAAAAAAGAGCAACCGCTAACGTAGAATACATTAGCTGCTGCTCGTAATTATAAGCCGAGAGGGATTCACTTCCTCTCGTTTTTTTATTGAGAAAAAATTCGGAATAATGTAACTTTCCTATTCTTTGGTAGTCTAATTAATAAACGAAATTATGAAAGGTAGGTAAATTAATGAAAAAGAAGTGGGTAGCAATTTCACTCATCGCCGTACTAGCTATGTTGCCAGGAATTTTTATGCTGATGTCGACCCCAAAAGTAGAGGCGCAGACAGCGAGTGCGAGTATGACAACTCATAGCTGGCAAGTATCCTTTACTGAGGCACTAAAAGAAAACGCGATAGCGAATGTTTTCGTAACAAATAGCAAAAATCAAAAGGTAGCAGCGACGGTAACAATGGGGGAAGATAAAAAGACAATGATCGTAAGCGATTTAGTACCTGGAAGCTATAAATTACATGTGAAAAAAGAAGCGTTTGTACTAGATGGGCCTAAAACAACATCGCAAGTAATAGCATTTACCATCATTGAAAAGCTTGAAGCTGTAAAATCAGAACAAGAACTACAACAATATTTCGAAACACTTTTAGCTAACTCACAAAAAGAACTGAATGAGGCAACCGTAGAATTGGCAAAGAGCGATGACAAGGCGAGTGCAGACAAATCCTCTACAACGAATAATCAAGTCGAAGGAGTGGAGGAAGGCGATATAGTTGTTGTCAAAGATGGCTTTATTTATGCTGTAAAAGATCAAGGCATTACTGTAGTAGATGCTAAAGATCCAAAAAATTTAAAGCTAGCGACAACAATCAAGCTGAAGGAGTCACAATATATTTCGAAGCTAGCATTATATGAAAATTTATTAATAGTGATTGGGGATGAATATTTAGAAAAAGTAGGCTCAAGCATGTCGACAGCTACTTTGTATGATATTTCAAACCCAAAGAATCCGAAGCTCATACGTGAAGTGGGGCAAGAGGGGTATTTACAAGATATTCGAATTACAAATGACACATTATATTTAATCGGTAATATGTATCCGAATTATTGGATGCTTAGAGAGCAAAAAACGCCGGATTTAAAACCGAAAACATTTGATAGTGTAGAAGGAAATGAGTACAAAAGTTTACCCCTAGAGAAAATTTCTATTTTACCAAATACAATGGATGGAACATATAGCTTAATTACAACTGTGGATTTAAAAAATGGTGCAAAGACAACTGCGAACACTAAGGGATACTTAGGAGGTAGTAGCGGGCTTTATATGTCGGAGAATGCACTTTATTTAACAACACCAATTTATGATGGAAATCCAGTACCTGCTACTGGTCGCATGATGGATATGATCTGGATGCCAAGAACAACTAATACACAAGTTTTTAAATGGAATGTTGATGGAACTGCCATGAATTTTGTGGGTACAACGGAAGTAAAAGGCTCAGTGTTAAATCAATACTCAATGGATGAGTATGAAGGCAATTTTCGTATCGTTACAACTGAAGGAAATGCGTGGGATGAACAAAAAATATCACGAAACCACCTATTTATTTTCGATAAAAATTTACAAGAGCTCGGTGCAGTAAAAGATTTAGCTCCTGGTGAAAAAGTGTATTCTGCACGCTTTATGGGCGAAAAAGCATATGTAGTAACATTTAAGCAAGTGGATCCGCTGTTTGTTATTGATGTCGCAAATCCAAAAAAGCCAACTGTGCTAGGTGAGCTAAAGATTCCAGGCTTTAGTAACTATTTGCATCCACTAGACGATACACATTTAATCGGCATCGGCTATGACACCGAGCAACGCTATGATGCATATTCGAAGCGTAATTTTACGGTCACAACTAATATGAAAATGTCATTGTTTGATGTTTCAGATTTCAAAAATCCAAAGGAACAATCAACAGTAAAAATCGGTGGAGAAGGCTCGTACTCCGAAGTCCAATACAATCCTAAAGCGCTATTCCGCAATAAAGAATACAATTACTTCGGTTTCCCAGTTGTCCTGTACGATGCAGGGAAGGGCGATGAAATCGTCTACAAAGGTCAAGGTGCACAAATCTATGAAATCACTTCAGATAAAGGAATCGTCCTAAAAGGAAATATTGTTAATAAAAGCACTGGCGATCAGTACGAAAATTGGGAACAGCGTGTACAAAGAGTAGTCTATATAGACGACGCTCTTTATACAGTAGCGAACAATGAAGTAAAGAGCTATCAGCTA
This sequence comes from Lysinibacillus sp. NPDC096212, assembly GCF_044763105.1. Classification (NCBI taxonomy): domain Bacteria; kingdom Bacillati; phylum Bacillota; class Bacilli; order Caryophanales; family Bacillaceae; genus Lysinibacillus; species Lysinibacillus sp. NPDC096212. Next base: position 14,482 of record NZ_JBIWFQ010000043.1, read on the forward strand.
ACAGACTTCAAACCACTTGATACATTAACGATAAAATAAAAAGAAAGTCCAATAAACTCAAGGTGGAGTTTATTGGACTTTTCGCGTTGTTGAAAAACTATTATGTTAATGAAATTCAGGTGTCTTATAAAACAAGGCTCATCTGCACAGCGAGGGGCTAATTTCGTTCCTGCTAGGTGAGCCGCTTCACTTTACTGCAGGGTCTCGTCTGTGGCGCTGAAGAGAAACTGGAATTGTTCCGATAAAACGAGAAAATATTCCGATAAAATGAGGTTTTGTTCCGATAAATCTTCAAAGTATTCATATAAAAATGAATTCATCACAATAACGTATGGTCGCTTACTCACATGACAAACGTTTTTAATAAAATATCACCCAACTTATGAGTTTTATCGACATCTACCTTCCGAAGAGCAAAAAGGACAAAACTGTGTGTGAATCCTTTTACTTTATTATATCGCCTAGCTTCCACTCCGATTCTTATCCGCATGACATACGTTTTAACAAAATGACATCCAACTTTTTAGTTTATCACCCAACTTTTGAGTTTTATCTACTAACTTTCGCGTTTTATCTACTAACTTTCGCGTTTTATCTACTAACTTTTGAGTTTTATCTACTAACTTTCGCATTTTATCTACTAACTTTCACTTTTTATCGACATCCACCGCCTGAAGAAGCGACAGCAACAATGTTTAATATCTGTGCGAAAGCGAAGCGGCAGCAACAATGGCGGAGGAAGCGGCTCGCGCTCGTCTCGCATAAAGTCGAGTAGCCAACCTCTCATTATGCCGAAGTTCATTGATGTAATAAGTTTTTCAACAAAAGAAAGTCCAATAAACTCAAGGTTTATTGGACTTTTTCTGTGGTTATTTTTGACGATATGGAAGAATTTCTGATACTGTCACGAATTCATAGCCTTGCCCTTGCAAATAAGCAAGCACGGAATCAAGACCATCGGCAGTCGATTGATGAATATCATGCATTAAGACAATGGCGTTATTGTGTAAATTATTTTTGACATTAGGTAGTAACTGTTGCGCATTGCGATACTTCCAATCTAATGTATCGATCGACCATAAAACAACAGGAATTGGAATTTGAGCGTTAATTGTATCGTTTGTTGCTCCATACGGTGGTCTAAATACAGTTGGCTTTTGATTAATAGCCTTTTCAATTTCCGCAACTGTAGATGTGTATTGATTTACTGCCGACTCTAGTGACAGTTTTGTTAATACAGGATGGTTCCATGAATGATTACCTATTTCATGTCCTCTTGCAAGAACGTCTCTAGCGATATCAGGATAATATTGTACACGGCTACCAAGCATAAAGAAGGTAGCTTTGGCATGATATTTATCGAGCGTATCTAAAATCTGTTCTGTTACCTTTGGATGTGGGCCATCATCAAAAGTTAAGGCAATACGCTTTTTGTTTGGATCTCCTGTATTAGTTGGCTTTACCGGCTTTTCCATAGCAATCTGGAAATCAGAAGCTAACAACGGATTGATAAGTGATAAAGGGAGCTTCACAATTGGTGAACCAGCTGCCCCGCTAGCAATCTCATACTCATCAAAATAGAATTGTACCGAATCATCAACTATAGCAAAGCGATTAAAGTTAGACCACTTTGGTTCAGTTGACTTTACTAAATCATCCTTGAAAAGCTCATCCTTTAACTTGAGATTTTGTTGTAAGTCGTTACGTACATGAGTAGCTAAGGCTGATAAGTTGTTTTTATCGTTGTTCAACAATGTTTTAATGGAAATTAGTTCACCAGTTTCATGATTGATGAAGAATGTTTTTGTTGAAACCTCTGGGTTGGCACCGCCTGTATACAACATTTTTGTTAGCACAAAGGAATAGTAATGCTTTTGATATGGGAAAGTCTCAAAACTAATATTAAGCTCACCCATTACCTCTTTATCTTTATTTTCTTTCATAGATGACAGATAGTTTTCCTTTGAATCCGTTATGTACTGTAATACAGCATCATTAAAAGCTTTATTATCTGTTTCTGGATAGTGAATAGCAAAAGGAGTTCGCTTATCATTAGAGACATCTGTTACAATACGTATGCCTGGAAACGCAGAGCTATCTGTGGATAGGTTACTCTTTATTGAATCTGAAGTTTTCTCCTCTTTAGAGGCACTAATTTTTTGAAACTTAAAGTCATCCTTTGATAGGATAATGACTAAAATAATAGTTGTTAATGTAATGATGAGGCCAATTAATAGGAAATCAATCATTGGGCCGCGTTTTTTTCTGCGTTCCGGCATTTTGGTGGATACGCTCCTTTCCTTATTTAATTTTCTATACTGCTTATAAAATCAGACGTGTTAGTCTTTGAAAAAGTTATACGAATCTATAAAGTTTTGCTATCAATTTATGGGAAACCCATCTTCATAAATAAATTACTCAATAGCTTACCATTTTCAGCATATGAAAGCCAAAGTACTTTGGTTAAAAGTTGAAAAATTTTTTAGTTGAGTTTTTATTTGCAGTTCGATACTATTGGCAAGGAACCTTTTAAAGGAGGCAGATAACTGTAATGGTTTTACATGAAGTGGATAATGAATTTACGATTGACTGCTTATTGCTTGCAGGTCGAATTATGATTGAAAGTGGTGCAGAAACATACCGTGTGGAGGATACAATGCTACGCATGGCACATTCTCAAAATATGCTAGATGCACAATGTTATGCTACACCTACAGGGATCATCTTTTCGTTAGGCAAGACACAGCCGACGAGAATTACATCAATTTCCAACAGGTTAACAGATTTGCAAAAAATAGCCTTGGTAAATTCAGTATCTCGGAGACTCACATCTCACATGATAACATTAGAAGAAGCTTATGACGAGCTAAAGTCGATACAAAAAACAAATTATTTTTTACCAACATATATTCAAGTCATATCAGCGGCTCTTGCGAGTGGTTGTTTCCTTATAATGTTTAAGGGAGGATGGTCTGATTTCCTTTTTGCCTGTTTAGCAGGGGGGTTAGGCTTCCTAGTGCTTTTATTGATAAATGATTTAACAAAAGTAAAATTTTTCGCAGAATTTACAGCTTCATTAGTAGTAGGGTCTATTGCTGTCTTTTCAGTGAAATATGGCCATGGTACGGAAATAGATAAAATTGTTATTAGCTCCGTTATGCCACTAGTACCCGGTATTTTGATTACGAATGCAGTTCGGGATTTAATAGCAGGTCATTTTATGTCAGGGATGGCAAAGGGCGTAGAGGCCTTTTTAACAGCTTTTGCAATCGGTGCAGCTATTGCCGTCACTCTATCGTTTTAGGAGGCAGATGACATGGACTATATCATACAGTTGATACTTAGCTTTTTTGCGACTGCAGGGATCGCAATTATTTTTAATGTACCTAGAAGAAACCTAGTTTATTGTGGTTTTGTTGGGGTAGTAGGCTGGATGATTTACTTCATCCTAACAGAACATGGCATGGATATAGTATATGCCTCATTCTTTAGTTCTTTCATAATTGCTATCGTTTCTCATTTATATGCTCGGCGCTTCAAAATGCCAATGATTATTTTTATTGTCGGTGGTATTATCCCGTTAGTTCCGGGAGGTATGGCTTATAATGCAATGAGAAATATTGTAGAGGATGATTATATACAAGGGCTACAGTATGGATTAAAGGCATTTTTAATTACAGGTGCCATCGTTATAGGACTTGTATTTGCAGAGGTACTAATACAGCTTATTTTCCGTTCTGTACGTACTAGTAAAGCGACATTCAAAAAGGTCTATAAGAAATAAGGTTCTACATCAAATGTAGGAATGAGCACGGCGGATAGAACAAATATAAAAAAGGAGGTTACGTTTAAAACGTAACCTCCTTTTTCAAATAAACTATTTAACTAGTAATGCTTCAATTTCCTCTGCATGAACCGGTTTGCTAATATAGTATCCTTGAATAGCATCACAGCCATAAGTAGTTAAAAGATCCGCTTGTTCAGCCGTTTCGACACCTTCTGCGACAACTTTAAGTTCCATAGATTTTCCGAGTTGCACCATACCGTTCATGAGCTTTTGGGTTTTCTCAGATTTTAATAAAGAACTTGTAAATGTTTTATCGATTTTCAATGTATCTATTGGAAGAATTTGCATATATCTAAATGAACCATATCCGGTACCGAAATCATCTAGTATAAAGGCAATACCTTCATTTTCAAGCTTACGCATTTGCTGTGTGATAAAGGTAGCAGCTTCTGCTTCTAACGCAAATTTCTCAGTAATTTCGATTTGAATAAGGCTTGCAGGACAGCCGGTTTTTGCCAAAGTTCCAAGGATTGACTTTGCCATGTTTTTATCACGGAATTCGCGTACAGAAGAGTTAATGGATACTTTTAAATCAAGACCAGCTTTTTTCCAGATTAGTGCCTGTTCACAAGCTTTTTCTAGCATAAAGGAACCGATATTATTAATAAGACCAGTTTCCTCAGCAATTGGGATTAGCTCATCTGGTGAGACAACGCCTATTACTTCATCTTCCCAACGAACTAGTGCTTCTACAGCTGTGATTTTACCTGTATTAACATCAATTTGCGGCTGATAGAGAACTTTTAGGTTTTTTTGGTCAAGAGCTTGAAGTAAACGTTTTTCAATTAGAGCTTTACGATTTAATGCTTTATGTGTTGCTTTGGATAGTGAGACGACTTTATCGCCACCTGCATCACGTACAGTTGTAATAGTAGCAATGGATGCCTTCATTAGTTGGGAGAATGTAGTTTGATCCTCTGGATAACGTGTAATTCCGCCACTAATAGAAATAGGGACAGCAACATTACTGTTATAAATTGGATGTTGTTGTAAGTAAGACAGGAAGCCTTGAATAAACCATTCACTTAATGGTGTAATAACGACAAAATCATTTTCGTTAATACGTGCCATTGTGCTATCTTGGAAGTACATTTTTATACGATTTGTAAACTCTACAATAAGACTTTGACCGATTTGCTGATCATGTAACTCTTTTAATGTATAAAATTTATCAATACTTAAATAGACAAAAGAAAAGTTTCTTTCATCCTCAATCATATTAGAAATCACTTTTTCGAGTCGATGCGCATTCATCAGACCTGTTTCTGTATCGATATAAGCGATTTTTTCAAGCTGATGTTGTATTGTCTTGGACTTCGTGATATCTTTTTCAATTAAAAAAAATTGTTGCTCATTCGTTTCAATATTAAATGTTGGGATAGCCGTTAGTAGCACCCAGTAAGATTGACCTGCTTTTGTAACTTTTTCGACTTCACCTTGCCACGTTTGGCCATTGTTTAAATTCCGCCAGATGGTATTTGTGATCTTTTCACTTTCTTTATTTTCAGGGAATAGCTGCCAAAGTGTTTTGCCAATCACGCGTTTTGGTGTCCATTGACTCGTTTTTAGAAATTCATTATTACATTCTAAAATGAACCCATCATGATCAAGTGTTACTGTCATAAATGTCGAGTCTAATCCTTGTTTTAAGTCTACGAGAGTGCTGCTACTTGAGACAGAATTAATCATTAACTCTGGTAGCATGAACATCATAAGAACGAAATGCTCTCCTTGTTCAGTAAATGGTTTAGCTAGTAGCGCTGTTGTAATTTCTTCATTTGTATACGTTTTTAATTGAATTTGATTAATATACGTGCTGTCATTATTCTGCAAAATGGCTTGAAAGGTTTCTAATGAAAGCTGACGTAGTAAATTTTCATGAATGAATGAAGTAGTATGTTCTTTAATAGTAGTAACTGAAAAATCAAATAGCTGTTCAGCAAGCTCTCCCAAATTTATAACTTGTCCATCTTGATTCATGACAATAGCAGGAAAAGGAAGTGAATTTAAATAATGTTCATCGATCGTAAATGATTTATGCATATGACTCATGATTATTCGATCTCCTTGAGTAATCTATATATACTATTATTATAGTTAATTATCGGGAATTAGTCATTATGAATATGATTGTAAATATTTGATAATAAAAAAAATAGGGACTTTTTTAACGAAAAACATGGAAAGATTTGAAGAAAAATAACATTTTTTAGTATATATATAGGAAGCTAGAAGTGTATGAAATGGATAAAAAATAGTAATTATTGTCTTGGTTGCGATTTTATGGGGAGCAACTGACTTTTGTGGAGTAGTTGCTTAACCGTAAGCTATTGACAGTCTCCTTTATGTTAACAATTCGTTGATCGCTCGCAGTAGTACTTACATATTGATTTTCAGTGGGTTTACCTTATTGCAGTTATTTGTAGTTGCCTATGTCTCTCTTAGTTTAAAGAAATGGCCATCGAAATATCAAGTGATAGGGATTATTGGTACACTTATGGGTCTTTGACTCCTACTAACGAACGCTTCATTTGATTTTTTGTTAGTCAGTAGTAAAGCCCTATTGCGGGAGTAGCGGTTGGTTTTACTTTTGCCTTCTCACATTGTACCCTGCACGTATGGTGAAAGAATGGAGCGTACTACTTGTTGTCGGATGGGGAATGCTGATAGGGGATTTACATTAGAGACTAATTGTTGCAATTGGAGTCAAATCAGTGGTTTTTGTGCTATTTTTAAGTTGAGACAAGTATTGCTAACAGCGATGGTTATTTCAGTTATCGTGTTTGGTACATCGTTAGATTTTTGGCAATTAGTTATGCTTGTTTGTGTAACATGGCTTTCTGTAGGTAGAGGAAAAGCATAAAAATACTATCTGCACAGGAGTTCTTTACTATGTTTGAAATTTATGGAACTTCTTTGCGAAGAGCAAGGGGGAAGAATGTGAAAGAAATTTTTTCCTATGTAAAGCCATATAAATGGACCGCATTTATCGCGTTTTGTTTAATGCTGTTGGAATTGTTTGTGGAGCTCGCTCAGCCACTGATCATGGCTAAAATCATAGATGAGGGAGTACGAGCTCAAAACCAAGGGATGATTTGGCAATGGGGTATTGTTTTACTTGGCTTATCTTTCGTAGCCTTTATAGCCGGTGTCGTTAATTCGTATTTTTCATCGCATACTGCACAGAGTTTCTCCTATGATTTACGAAATGCATTGTTTGAAAAAATACAATCCTTTACATTAACCACTTATCAAAAATTCTCAACAGCTTCTCTTATTACAAGGTTAACGAATGATGTGACACAAGTTCAGACGGTACTGTTTATGAGTTTGCGTATTATGCTTCGTGCACCACTTGCCGTTGTTGGTAGCATCATTATGGCCTTTGTTGTCAATGCTAAATTAGCGTTGTTTTTAGTGATTGGCGCACCGATTATTTTGATTTTTCTTATATTTATGGTGACAAAAGGCGTGTCTTATTTTGGACTTGTGCAAAAAAGAATGGATCGTTTGAATCGTGTACTACAGGAAAATTTACAGGCTATTCGATTGGTGAAAGCATACTTACGCGGTGCATATGAAGCTTCTCGGTTTGATGAAGTTGCCTCACGCTTAAAAATAGATACTGTAAAGGCTCTACGCACAATGGAGTATATTATGCCTGTGCTGTTATTCATTATGAATATGAGTCTACTTGCAGTATTGTGGTTTGGGACAAAACAAATAGCTTCAGGTACAACACCACTTGGAGATGTAGTTGCCATTGTCAATTATGCAATGCGTATGACAGGCTCGTTTTCGATGTTTGCCTTTATTATTATTTTTTATGCGCGTGCCAAAGCCTCTGCTGAGCGTATGGCAGAAGTTCTTTCAACTGAAAATGAGATTGAGCTACCATCATCTTCACAGAAAACGTCTAAAGATTTGAGTTTTGGAGAATTAGCTTTTGAGCATGTGAGCTTTACTTATCCTGGGGAAGACTCGCCTGTACTATCCGATGTAAGCTTCCGAGTGACATCTGGTGAAAAGCTTGCCATTATGGGGGCAACAGGTGCAGGGAAATCAACGCTGTTACAGCTTATCCCACGTTTCTATGAAGTCACGGAAGGCACAATAGTAGTAGAGGGGAAAGATGTACAGCAATGGGATTTACAAGAACTGCGTGAAATCATCGGCTATGTTCCACAACAATCGTTATTATTTACAGGAAGCATTGCTGATAATATTCGTTGGGGTGATGCAGAGGCTGAAATGGATGCAGTGCTACAGGCTACAATGCAAGCGCAAATCCATGCTTCTGTGGAGGATTTCCCGAGTGGCTACGAAACAAAAGTCGGTCAGAAGGGTGTCAATCTTTCAGGCGGTCAAAAACAAAGATTATCGATTGCAAGAGCGTTATTAAGAAAAGGGCATATATTAATGCTTGATGATAGTACAAGTGCACTTGATGTTAAAACGGAGCAAGCATTATGGGAAGCATTGAGTGAGGAACAAGCAACGATGCTAGTAGTCACTCAAAAAATTCGGACAGCAAAAGGTGCAGATCGCATCCTACTCATTGATGCAGGGAAAGTGGTCGCATACGGGACGCATGAAGAGCTTTTACAAACGTCAGTGCTTTATAAAAAAATCGCAATCTCTCAACAGGAGGTGGAGGAATAATGGGATTTTTCCAAAAGCCTTTTGGCTATGAGCCGATTTTGACGAAAGATGATGTGAAGCAAGTTGTTAAGAAAAAGAAGGGACCTCGCGCGACAGATTGGAAAAGCACACTACTACGTTTATGGAAAATAGTCGATGAACAACGTGTACTACTAATTATTGTGCTGTTACTTGTCTTGGCGAGTTCCATTTTCTCTCTTCTTGGGCCGTATTTAATCGGTAAAATGATTGACATGTACGTAACGCATGGAGAACTTGCAGGACTTGAGAAGGGGATTATGCTGTTAATCGGCATTTATGCTCTTTTAGCAGTATCATTATTTTTGCAAAACTATTGGATGATTGGTGTTGCCCAACAAACCATTTATAGATTACGAACGAGTGTATTTGCTCATTTCCAAAGGCTGCCGATTGCTTTTTTTGATCGTCGTCAGCATGGAGAATTAATGAGTCGGATGACGAATGATATTGAAGCAGTTAGCTCAACATTAAATAGCTCCTTTATCCAAGTGTTTTCTAGTGTAATAACGCTTACGGGAACGGTGATTATCATGCTAAGTTTAAGCCCTTTACTAACGGTATTAACGATGACCATTATACCGATTATGTTTTGGGCAATGCGTTGGATCACACGGAGAACGGCACCTTTGTTTAAAGAACAGCAAGCGGCCATAGGAGCTCTGAATGGCATGATTGAAGAAACAATTTCGGGTCAGAGAATTGTCAAAGCTTTCTCACAAGAAGAACGTATGAAAGCGGAATTCCGCGAAAAAAGTTTACGCTTAAAAAGTACTGGCTTTTGGGCACAAACATACTCTGGGTATATCCCAAAGGTCATGAACTTTTTAAACAATATGAGTTTTACAATTGTAGCTGGTATTGGCGGTGTACTTGCTTTTTACGGGCATGTATCAATTGGCGTAATTGTTATTTTTACAGAATACGCAAGGCAATTTACACGACCTTTAAATGATTTGGCCAATCAATTTAATACCGTACTGTCTGCGATTGCTGGTGCTGAGCGTGTATTTGCGTTACTGGATGAACAGCCTGAGGAGGAAGTTGCTTCCGCACAAAAGCATAAGCTATTAGGGCAAGTGAGCTTTCAACATGTGTACTTTAAATATGAGCAAGCAGAGGAAGCTTACATTTTGAAGGACATTAATTTTAACGTGGAGCCCGGACAAACGGTAGCTCTTGTTGGGGCTACTGGAGCAGGAAAAACAACGATCTTGCAGCTTATTGCAAGATTTTATGAAGTATCAAAGGGCGATGTTTTATTTGATGGTGTAAACGTTCAGCAAATAGAACGACAAGCATTGCGCTCGCAAATGGCCTTTGTATTACAGGATCCGTTTTTGTTTGAAGCATCTGTACGTGAAAATATCCGTTATGGTCGATTAGATGCTAGCGATGAAGAGATAGAGGAAGCGGCGAAGCGTGCGAATGCACATGACTTTATTATGACGCTAAAGGATGGCTATGACACTGTACTTGCCGCAGATGGCAGTGGGATTTCGCAAGGTCAAAAGCAGTTATTGTCAATAGCAAGAGCATTGATTGCTGATCCGAAAATATTGTTGTTGGATGAGGCGACAAGTAGTATTGATACTGTTACGGAGCTTGCGATTCAAGAGGCTCTAGATGTGTTAATGCAAGGACGCACTAGCTTTGTTATTGCTCACCGTTTAAATACAGTGCACAATGCCGATATTGTGCTTGTTATGCACAAAGGTGAGTTAGTTGAAGCAGGTCCTCAACAAAAATTAATGGAATCCGGTGGCATCTATGCGCAGATGTTACAATCTTCATCTCATCATCTTGATGAGTAGGGTGAAAGTAACGATGTAAGTATAAATCTCATTCATCCAGTATAAAAAAGAGTGATTTTGAAATTTTGGAATTGCTCTTTTTTAGTTGAAGTATTGACTTTTATCCTATAATTTAAATGTAATTTATTAGTATAAATGGTATAATTGAGTACAAACAGCTAAGTGGAAATAATTCTTTTGGGTAAGGGAGCAACTCGACGCTCATCCGTAGTGGAAATGGGGCTTACAAATGAATGTGGTTGTATAGAAATACATACCTTGTTCTAGTAATTTTCAGTCTATAACCGTCAAAAATCATATAAAACCTTTTAATTTCACTATATTTGGAGTAAAATTGTTAATAATTAGAAGTGATTAGCAGTGGTTAGTATAATTTGTTGCCAGCGTATTTTCTTTCTTGCTACAATAGGGCAATAGTCTATACAAGAACGGAGTAAATGATGAATATTTCAGTGATGACAGTGTCTTTTCCGTTAGATGGGGAAACATTAAATGAATTAAAAATATTGTGTGAAGAAGCGACCACACATGATTATCGTGTATATGAGACTGCTATGGGTTTGCCTATGGCGAGTTCCTTTGAATCGAAGGGCTTTATGGTACTTGCATATGAAGATGACAAAGATGTATTAGTTGGTGCAGCTAGTGCAATAGATTTAATGGGGCTGCATACATATGAATGGTCTTTAGTTGTAACACCTAAGTACCGTCAAAATGGAATTGGAACTGCTTTAGTAGAAGCTTTACTGGCCGGCCTCGAAGATCGTGGGGCAGAAGGTCAATTGGCGGTAGTGATAGATGGCTCACCTTGTGGACACAAGTTTATTGAAAAGAAAGGCTTTACATATAGCTTTTCAGAGGCCACTTTAGAAACAAGAGCAGAGTCAGTAGAATTAAAGAATGATATCGAAATCATTCCTTATACAGATGAACAGGCAGAGCTGATTGCTATTTATAGTGCAGCGTTTGGAGACCTACCTGAAGAATCTGAGGAGCTAATCGCTTTTAATACTTCAACGAATGGACGAAAGCTATGGGTAGCGCGTAAAGATGGCGAAATTGTTGGAACAGTAACGACTGCCCAGGAAAATGAAATTCAATGGGTAACGGCATTGGCAGTTCATCCAAACTGTGAGGGGCAAGGGATTGGTACTGCGATGCTGTCATTTTCCAAAGATTATGCGAGCAAAATTGGAGTCAAATTCGTCATGCTCGATGTAGAAATTGACAATCGAAAGGCGCTTTCTGTTTATGAGAAGGCCGGCTTTATGAAGGCTCAACAAATAGACTATTATGTAAAACAATAAGTGAAGAGTGAGGAGTGTGCTTGAAGCATCGCTCCTCATTTTTTTGTGTTTAGAAATGAAGTCCAAACACCGGCGATAAGGATGTGGAGAATTTTCAGATGGAGAAGACGAACAGCATAAAAGGGTGGGTAAGTCTTCTTTCGAAGGAAACTCCAAGAAAACATCATTCGCCCCCATAATATAAGGTTGAAAAAAATTTATAACGGATTCAAATAAGAAGTTTATCAAAGTTTGTTCAAAAGTGAACAAAAGTTGATTTGCATCTTTCCCCAGAAGGTTTTACCCTTAATAAGCATAATCTTTAAGATAAAAGGATGTCCGATAAAAGGATGTCCTTTTTCTTTTTTTGCCTTTGGAAATGGAATAATTTCACACGAAAAGTTGGAAAATGGTCCTTGATATTCGACTGTTGCAAGTTAGGCAGAAGTGGTACCATCACTAACTCTAGGATCCTGTCAGACACAAAATCCAAATAGCGCTAATAGTTTTCAACAATACTCTTTGGAAATCGGGTGCGAATTTTAAAAAATCAGTAGTTTCAAATTCACTATTATCAGATTTTGTTAGAAAAGCTACAAAAGTTGATTTTCATTCTTTTATAAAATGCTATACAATCGGAAACTGCAAGAGATGAAAAGTAAAAAAAGACTTAAAAAAGAAAAATATGTTTATAGATGTTCAGTTAAAGGTATAGGATAAGTGTAAAAAGTAAATAAACTTGTATTTGTAGTTATAGTAGAGATGCTTTTCATTTAATACCGAATAGTAAATTTAAATTCACTATTATCAAATTTTGTTAGAAAAGCAACAAAAGTTGATTTTTATTCTTTTGTAAAATGCTATACAATCTGAAAATGCAAGTGATGAAAAGCTAAAAAAGACTTAAAAGAGAAAAAATATGTTTAAAGGTGTTCAGTTAGAGGTATAGGTTAAGTGTAAAAAGTAAATAAACTTGTATTTGCGGTAATTGTAATGATGTTTCTAAGTATCTCTTTTCATTTAATGCTGAATCGTAAAATTATCAAAGTAATAGGAAGATAGTTTTTAGGAAAAGTCTAGGGACCTAGAAAAAATCCGCAATTGGGAGACGCATCTTATTAAAGAATAGTAATTTCAAAGAGTGTTATTTACCGTAGCAGCATTTTGTCTGATACGTAAATATTAATAAAAAGCAATGAAATGAGAGGATGATTTGGCCTATGGAAGTATGTCCTTTTCTGTCTATTAAATGTAATAATATTACAAATAGATTAAAAAATGGTTTTGTTTAATTCTACTTTTAAAAGTAATCCATGAAGTGTTATTTATCGTGTCAGCATTTTAGTTGATACGTAAATATAAAAAATAATTATGAAAGGAGAATTCACCTACGAAGAAAAAAACAATACAAGTTGCAGCAATTGCCGCGGTACTAAGTGGGATGGCCATTTCGCCACTATTTACTTTAGCAGATGGCAAAGGTGATGTTTTTGAATCGAAGGCAGTGGTGAAATTTATTCCGGCTACAGATCCGCAAGTTCCGGTAGATCCAACTGATCCAGACCCAGGAAAACCGGTAAAACCAGTAAAACCAACTGATTCAGACCTAGGGAAACCGGTAAAGCCAGTAAAACCAACTAATCAAGACCCGGGGAATCTAGCAAATTCAGTAGATTCAGTAGATCCGACAAATCCACAAGATCCAAACCTTGGGACGGGCAGTCCCTTAAGCTTGGACCATGTGTCAAACCTTGATTTTGGTGTTAGTGAAATTGCTAATACGGAGCAAGGTGTGACGTACTATGCCAATGCACAGGAACTGCATACTAGTGAGGCAAGTAAATATGTACCGAACTATGTTCAAATCTCAGATAATCGTGGAACAAATTCGGGGTGGACGTTGACGATTAAACAAGAGGGTCAATTTTCTAATGCTAGCGCACAGCATAAGGAATTAACGGGTTCGCAAATCCAATTTGCTGACCCAACTGTTGAAGGTGTATCAGACGCGCCACCACCAATAAATGCTGAAGTAATTACATTGGATCCGAATGGAGCAGAGTCGCTTGTAATGGCCGCGAAGCCGCTTGCGGGGGCTGGACTTTGGGTGAAGAGCTGGGGAACAGTTGAGGAGATGACTGGTGATTCTGGTCAGAAAATTCAAAAAACAAAAGCGATTTCCCTTACTATTCCGGGAGAAACGCCAACGGATACTGTTACATACAGTACAAAATTAACTTGGAAGTTATCTGATATTCCGAGTAACTAAACTATTAAAGGTGGTCAAAATGATGAAGAAAATCGATTTGAAAATGTTAGGTATTACAGCTATGGTAACAGGCTGCGTATTCGCAGGGAGCACATCTGCCTTTGCAGAAGAAAAATCTTATAACTCTAATGCAGTTATTCAATTCCAACCGACTGGTGAAGGTGGCGGGGAAACGGACCCAGAAAAACCAATTGATCCAACAGATCCAACAAATCCACCAGTTGATCCAACAGATCCAACAAATCCAGGTGGTAAGCCGGATCCAGGAACGAAGGGTCCATTAGGTATTGACTTTGCATCTAGTTTGCGCTTTGGTGAGCAACAAATTACATCTACAACTAAAACTTATAAAGTAAAACCACAAGAGTTTACCGATCGCGGTCCGGGTCCAAACTATGTTCAAGTGACAGATAACCGTGGAGTAGGAACAGGTTGGATATTAACGCTAACGCAAGATGGTCAATTTAAGGGCAAAGAAACTGGTAAAGTGTTAACTGGAGCTGCAATTTCTTTTAAAAATGGTCATGTAGTAACGGTTTCTGAATCTGGAGAACCAACTCCATACGGAGAATTTACTTTGGGATTTGACGGAGATGGAAAAGGCGTGGCTCAAAATATAATGGTTGCTGGTGATGAAGAAGGTGCCGGTACTTTCGCTTTTGTATTTGGTGATAACAACACAGCTGCAGAAAGTATCACGCTAGAGGTGCCTGGTAGTACAACAAAATATGCTGACAACTATTCTACAAAATTAATATGGACATTAAAAAACGTACCAACTGGTAATGAAGGCGAAGGCGACGAATAAGTAAAGAATAGGGATGAGACACTGTAGTTTTCTACAGTGTCCCACCTAAGTAATTATGTAATGAGGAAGGTTGAATTTATGAGAAAAAATATGTTGTTGACCTTAGTTGGAATAGTAATGGTAGGCCTAGTATGGTTTGCACCATTCGCTTCTGCATCTGAATTTAATTTTGGTGTACATACTGTTATTCCGGAAAATCAAATTGATAAAGAAAAAACGTATTTTAATTTGAAAATGGAACCTAATCAAAAGCAAACATTAACGATTCGTTTAAGAAACGATACATCAGAGGATGTCGTGATTGAGCCTAAAATTAATACAGCTACAACAAATCTCAATGGTGTTGTAGAGTATGGATCTACAAAAACTGAACGTGATTCTTCATTATTGTATGAGATGGGAGATTTAATAAAAACAGATAAGGAGATTACAGTTCCGGCTAATGGGAGTAAAGATTTGCACTTAAATGTAACGATGCCTGAAGAGGAATTTGATGGAATTTTAGCAGGCGGTATTACGTTAGAAGAGAAGGAAACAACATCAAAAAAAGAAGAAAACAATAAAGGTTTAAGTATTGAAAATAAATATGCTTATGTAGTAGGCATTACGCTACAAGAGACAGATGAAGTAGTAGCGCAGGATTTGAAATTACATGAAGTTGAGGCTGGGCAATTGAATGCACGTAATGTCATAAATGCTACACTTCAAAATCCTACGGCTACGTATATAAATCGTTTCGAAGTGGATGCGGAAGTGACGAAAAAAGGAAAAACAGAAGTACTCTATCAAGCTAAAAAACAAGACATGCAAATGGCGCCAAATTCAAGTTTAGATTACCCTATTCCGTTAGATGGTGAAAAGTTCAAAACTGGAGAATATACGTTACATATAAAGGCTAAGTCGAGCAAAGAATCATGGGAATTCAAAAAGGATTTTGCCATCAAAGGAGAAGAAGCGAAGCAATTCAATGCAATGGATGTATCGATTGAAGGTCCGAATTATTTAGCGTATATGGTAGGGTTACTAATTATGCTAGTAATAGGGCTACTAGTGTATATATTTTATAGCAAGAAGAAACAGGGAAAGCAGCAAGGAATGAATGATTAATTGATAAAAAAACGTATGTTTGAACTTGGGATTGACAATTGTTTTTTTATCAATTAATTCTAGTAATCTATCTAGTATTGAATAGGATTCTAATAGAGGGAGGGTGTGAAAATGAAGAAAATAGTAGTCTGGATGTTGACCTTTATCTTAATCTTTTCAACGCTGACTATATCTGAAGCAGAGACATCTTTTGACCCCGAAAATGCAGTAACAGAAGATGATGGACAGATCGAGTTAGAAAGTAAAGAAGAGTCAGCACCTGAAAATAATGCACAAACTGAGTCAGAAAACAAAGAAGAGCCACCAACTACAGGTGGGGAACAGAGTGAGTCAGAAAGTAATGAAGAGCCGCCAGCTACAGGCGGGGAACAGACCGAGTCAGAAAATAAAGAAGAGTCAGCACCTGAAAATGAAACAGACACTGAGTCGAACGGTGATAAAGAGCCACCAGCTACAGGTGAGGAACAGACTGAGTCGAACAATGAAGAAAACCCAGCAGTGGAGTGTGAAGAAGAACTAGCAATGGACTGTGAGAAACCAGAAGAATCAGCCAGTGAAGAAAACCTTACAGTTACATTAGACAATGACGGAGAATATACAGATGGTGGTTACCGAATAACGGGGACACTGAGTAAAGTCAGTCAACCTACCATTCTTTACTATAAGATTGATGATAATGATGAGAAGAAAATCGCGGAATTTGAAAACACAGACACTGATCCAACTATTCCGTGGGAGTACACGATTCCAGATGATGAAGTGAAAAAGGGTTTAGATCACGACATTACGATATATGCAGAAAACGAGTCTGGTACGAAATCAAACGAAGAAACAATAAAAATACGCCCAGCATTAACGATTACAGAACAAGTATTTGATGAAGATGACCATGAGGTGGAGGAAGTTGCACCAGAAAAAACAGTCAGCTATAAAATTATAGTAGAAACCGATTATATCGACGAAGATACCGGCACATATGGTGAAGTCAACATTACTCAACAATATGCTACACGTTTAGAACAACCAGCAGACCTTAAAGTAATAGATGAAGAAGGAACAGAGGTTGGTACAGCCTCATATAATGAATCTGCCAATGTAATTAAAGCAACTCTTGATGCTAACCTGCCACGTTCTACGAAGGTAAACATTACGTATAACGCTAAAGTGAAAACAGATATGGAAGAGGAAGAATATATCATCAGTCAGGCGACAGCATCCGGGGAATATAGTACAGGTGATGAAGCCAATGAGACATCCGATAAAACGAAAATTTTAATTACTAATGCACGAATTAAAATAAGTGACGTTGGTAAAATCGGCAATATTGATTTTTCACCGTTGGATAAAAATGATCCTGTAGTTGGATTTAAAGAAATGGACAAAAATAGCTTGCTTGAGTTCTCGAAAGAAAAGTCCAGTGGAAGAAAATATTTTATGCTTTTCGGAGATTACAATAATGATCGGTTTAGTAATGCATTAGAACACGGCAATGTTGCCTTTGGTGATGACGCGATGCGACCGCTACCTAGCAGGGACACAACACTTGAAGCTTTAATGCAAAGTAAGAACTATATTCATGCACAAAATTTTGCAGTTATGACATTGTTCCCTCACTCTGAGTATTATGGTACCGCAACATATTATTATGAAAACGGAAAACCTTCGAAAAATCAGGTAGGTAATGGATTAGTGATTGCCCAAGGAAATGATGAAAATGGTAAGGCAGAGTTCCAATCAACAGAAATGCCAATTTTAAAACTATATAAAAATGAAGTTACACATGAATTGGTAGCTTATGCAGCTGTTATTAATGGAGACTTTTTAGATGGCTATGTAAAGATTAAAATGAGTTCAGTAAGTGAATCCAAAGGGCTTGTTAATATAAGCATGAAGTTTTTAAAATTAAACGACAAATATAAATATACTAATTTTGCTTATAATGTTCGTACAGATATTGGTAACCTCTATAGCGTCTCTAATTATAAGGCGCCTATAAATTCGTTAGGAAATAATAAAGGGTTTTATTTTGTTGTTGATGAGAATGTTAATTGGGCACATCGTAAAGACAAACATCCATATTATCTTTATTTCTTCCGTGATGGCTATGCGAATCATCCAGCTGAGTTGAAAGTAAATGATGACCCGGCACACCAACCGTTCAGCGATGCCTTTTACCCTACAATGAGTTCACTTGGTAGTGAAGATCCTGGTGAGAATGCAAAATATCCTTCTACGCAGGATCCGGGCTGGTCATTAAGATGGGCAACTGACGAACAAAAATATGGCGAGGTTAGAGAAGTGAATCTCGAGCTTATGGTAACTGACAGTAATCAGCATACTATTGAGCAAGAAGTTAAATTAGATAATGATATAGAATATACAGATGCTGGTTACCGTATAAAAGGGACTTGGAATGATGATAGAGGTCAACATGTCACTCTTTATTATACGATTGATGGCGGTGAACCTAAGAAAATCGAAGAATATGAAAATAAAAATCCTGGTACTGATGTTCAGTGGGAGCACACGATTCTAAAAGATGAAATGAAAAAAGGTTTAGATCACACGATTACTGTATATATAAAAAATGAGTCTGGTTTTGTATCAGACGAAAAAACAACAAAAATCAGCCCGCAATTTACTATTACAGAACAAGTTTTTGATAAAGATGGCGAAGTGGCAGAGAGAGTTGCACCAGAAGGAACTGTAAACTATAAAATTGCAGTAGAAACAAATTATAGTGAAGAAGCTGGAGGCACATATGGCCAAGTCAGCATTACTCAAAAATATGCAACGAGTTTAGAACGGCCAGAAAATCTTAAAGTAATAGATGCAGGGGGGAAAAAAGTTGGTACAGCCACATACAAAGACTCCGCTAATGAAATTGAAATAACGCTTGATGAAAACTTGCCACGTTCTACGAAGATAAACATTACGTATAACGCTAAAGTGAAAAAAGATATGGAAAATGAATATATTATAAGTCAGACGACAGCATCCGGAAAATATAGTACGGGTGATGAAATCAATAAGACATCAGTTGAAACGAAAATTTTAATTAATTCTACTAATCTGCATACGCGAATGAAAATAAGTGAAGTTGGTAAGATTGGCGAGATTGATTTTTCGATGTTAGATTCTCCGAATGAATTAGATGGATTTACACAAATGAAAATAAACCAGGGGCTTAAATACAAAACAAAAGACCCGAATTACAGAGATTATTACATGTATTTCGGAGATATTGACTCTGAAAAACGGTATGTAAGTTCGTTATGGGATCTGTCCTCTTATTACAAACACAATGATGACTGGAACCGCCCACTACCTACTATGGATAACACACTTCAACAAGTAGTGGACAGTCGATTTTTGGCTAGTGAGCGTATGTTTATAATGGCGCAAAATTTCCAAATGATTACAGCTTTAGAAAACTCCTGCGCTTACTGTGCTTATAGTATCGTATCGTACAATTATGAAAAGGGGAGAGCTTCGAATATACTCTCTGGGACTGGAGTCACGATTGCTCATGGGGATAGTGCAGATGATACAGCAAAATATCAATCTACGGTTATGCCTCTGTTAAAACTTTTTAAAAATGAAACGACACAAGAATTGATTGGTTATGGGGCTGTTCTTAATGGTGAATACGTAGATGGCTTTATAAAAATTAAAATGAGTTCGGTAAGTGCTAAAGGTCGTGTAAATGTAAGTATGAAATATTTAAAACTAAGCGATCAACATGCCTTTACAAATATTGCTTATTCTGTCCACATGGATATTGTTGGACAACACAAGCAAAGTAAAATGTACTCGTTAGGAAATTATAAAGGTGTTTTTTTCCAAGAAAGTGGAACAACTATGGCTGACAAAAAACCTTTTTATCTTTATTTCTACCGTAGTGGCTATGCAAATAATCCAGTTGCATTAAAAGCAAGTAATTTCCCAACCGAAAGACCATTCGATCAAGATGGTTCTTATTATGCCACATTGGATTCACCGGGTACACCTGATTCTTCGTTTGGCGGTTTAATGGGAGCTTACCAAGAGCATCCAGGTTGGGCTATGAGATGGGAGCCGGAAAGACTAGACCCTTACCGTATTAAAGAAGCGAATGTTGAGATAGGAATAACCAGTAAATTAGATGTTATGCCTATAATTGAATTAGATAACGATGGTAAATATACAGATGATGGTGATTATCATATTTCAGGAATATGGTCGGCTACAGATAGCGAAAAAATTGATCTTTACTATAAGATAGATAGTAGCGACAAGATAAATGGTAGCGATGCTAAGCTAATAAGAGAGTATAAAAATACGAATCCAGGCAGTGTCACTAACTGGGCGTATACGATTCCAAGGGATCAAGTAAAAAAAGGAGTAGATCACAATATTAGTGTCTATGTACTGGACGAAGATAAAAAGCAATCAAATATCGAAATGATAAAACTTCGCCCAACGTTAACAGTTACAGAACAAGTATTTGATGAAGGGGGTAAAGAGGCAGAGGTAGTCGCACCAGGAGAAACGTTAAGCTATAGTATTTCAGTAAATCCCAGGTATATTTCGGATGATAAAGGTAAATATGATCAAGTTAAAATTACCCAAACATATAATACGAATTTAGAACCACTAGCAGACAAAGACATAAAAGTAATTGATGAGGACGGAAACAAAGTTGGTACAGCCACATTCAATGAATCTAAAAAAATAATTGAAGCAAGTCTGAATGCTGATGCTGACTTGGTTCGTTCTAAGAAAATATATGTTACGTATAATGCTACAGTGAAAGAAGATGCTATAACGGGAACGATTACAGGTCAGGCGACAGTATCTGGAAAATATAGTACTAAAGAAGAATTCAAAGGGACATCAAATGAAGTGAGAACTGAAATTGCTGCCGTGTTGAAGTTCGATTCTGCACCTAAAGTTATCGACTTTGGAGAAAAGCTAGTGATTTCACCACGAACTAAAAAGTATTATCCAATTAAGCTCGATATGCCTTTAGCTGTAAAAGATACTCGTACGCTATCTTCGAAATGGACGGTGATGGCTAAACTTGCTAAGCCGTTAATAGGGACGAAGCCAGGTGGTGCTAGATTAGATGGTTTACGTTACCGTTATGGTAAGAAAGATTCATACCTTACTGAAGATATCTCAGCGGAAATCTATACAAAGGAAACAACAGACGGGCGCCGAACAGTCGATATTTCTAATACATGGAGTGAAGATGGAGACGGACTTTATCTAGAAGTGCCAGCTGGAAAGGCAAGAGCTGATGCTTTTGAAGGAACGATCACGTGGATGCTTCAGGATGTACCGACCAACGAATAAATCTAGTGAAGTTTTGAAAGCTACTAAAGTGTGTATCAAACATGAGTGAACCTTATAAAGTAGATAGTTTAATAAAAAGGGATTGCCGTACTATGTGGCATTTAGATGACTTCGATGCTTGGAGTCATCTTTTTTTGTCTCAGGCTCTTTTTGTTTAATTTTTTATGAAGAAATGATATGTTAGATAACAATATAACATTAAATTAATGAGTCTAATATTAATTTATTTCTTAAACACTATAATAGGAAGTTTCTCGGTGAAATAAGAAACTATCAATTTTTTTTAGAAAAAGTATTGACCATCTTAGATTAAGAGTGTAATATTATAAAAGTCGCTAAGACATCTACTGAAAAACAATTAAGTTAAATAAATTAGTTGTTGACATTGAGTTCGTGACATGATATTATATAAGAGTTGCTGTTAGAAAAACAGTAACGAAATGAACCTTGAAAACTGAACAAGCAAAACGTAATCAATAAAGTTTTTAGTAGCTAACCTCAAGTTAGTGAACGAAACAAAATTTTGGACATCAAACATGATGCCAGCAAAACAATTTGAGCTAATCAAATTTCTTTTTATGGAGAGTTTGATCCTG
>NZ_JBIWFQ010000044.1:0-30260 GCF_044763105.1 Lysinibacillus sp. NPDC096212
GTAGTGGACATAAAAAAAGTGCCTCCTTTAATTGATACATCTATCGTACCGGAGGTGCCTGGTTGTTTATATGCGTTATTTGAATACGGGCTTACAATACAATTAATCATTTGAGGTGAAATATGGATTTCAATCCTTTATGTTATCTGGGGATAGGCGATTCTCTTACGGCTGGTATCGGGCCTATCCAGGCAAAAATACCTCTGAACCAGTAGCATTACCAATTGCATTATTGACTGATTAACCGTAGCTAACTCAAAGTAACAAAACACATAAAAGCCCAGCAAATTATGCTAGGCAGTCACCATTTATTCTTCCTCTTCAAGTAAAATAACACTTTCCAAATTATTCACAAATCTTCTTAACTCTTTAGCTAATTCATTATTTATATCACCGGCCAGATACCATTCATTTATAAGATTTCTTTGTGCTTCAATGGCTATTAAAGCTAAGTATTCTTTTTGTTCTTCTTGCTCTGAAGAATCCATTTTATAAGATGAGTATTGTAAGTGACGATAGTACATTTCCACTTTTTGAGCAATATCTATAGAATATTCATTCGTTTCTTGAACATGCTTGATAATTGATGATGTCACATGATCTTTTAAATCTTTTTTTACTTTATTAATTTGTTCTACAACATTGGCTGGTAGTTTGCTCATCTTCCGTTCACGTAAAAAATGACGTAAACTACGTTTTAATAAAGTAAATGTTCGATTATTTAACATATCTTTTCTTTCTTTAAGAATATAATCAATTTCCTGTTGAATTGATTCGTTTAATCCAAGTTCAGTCATATATTGCTTCGTATAAATTATTTCTAATTCCATCCCAATTTTTCTAACTTCCAACATTTGTTGCCTATATGCTTGAAATGCTTCTTCTGACTGTTTTCGCTCAACATTCATTAACATTGCGTTATATTGATTCATTAACTTTAGAGCTATAGCAGCATTTTCTTCAACTGTTTCACGTTGAATACTACGAATCGCATGTTTTAACATTTCTCTTTTTTCATTCATTATATTTGGCTGTTGGGCTTTTTCTTGATCATTTAATAAAGGTAAAAATATGGTTGCCATTATCAAGGTGAATAAAATAACACCTGCAGCTAAAAAGATAAGTAATTGACGATCCGGAAATAATTCTCCTAGATCAGTTACTAGAGGTAATGATAATATACCTACCATCGTGATCGTACCTCGAACGCCAACAAGCGTTGTCACAATATGATCTTTCATTGTCACTGTATCTTCGTTCTTAAATATTTTTTTATCTACTACATGAAAGAACATCACCCAAACAAAACGGATGACTAACACCATCAAACCAATTGCTAGCACATATAAAATAAGGATACTATTATGAATTTCCTCGCTTACTAGTATTGAATTTGTGGCAGAAGGTAGCATTAGCCCAAGCAGGAGGAAAATAACCCCATTTAATGTAAAAGTCACAATTGACCAAACATGTTCTGTTACCACCTGTTCCTGTGCAATGAAACTTTCGGTCTTTTCTTTAACAATTGCCGCAATAATTCCACCTGTTACAACTGTAATTACCCCTGATGCATGAAATACTTCTTCTGCTATCAAATATAAAATAAATGGTGTTAGAACTTGTAGCAAGACGTAAAATGTTGAATCCACTATTCCTATACGGCGAAGATGAAGTCGAATCCAATATATTGCTAATGCACCTAAAATCCCTATAAGTAAACCAACAAAAAACATATAAAGAAAATCACTTGTTGCTGTTTTCAATGAAAAATAACCGGTTACAATCGCCGCTACTGAATATTTAAACGCGATTAACCCCGATGCATCATTGATTAAAGATTCCCCGCGAACTAAATTCATTATACGATCTGGAATATGAACTCTTTTGGCGATGCCATTTACCGCCACTGGGTCAGTAGGTGATAAAATAGCCATTAAAGCAAAGGCAGCCGCTAAAGGAATCGACGGAATCATCCAGTGCACAAACAGACCACCAACAATAGTCGTTAATAGTACTAATACAATCGCATTGCCTAAAATCGGTAATCGCATTTTCCATAATTGTTCACGAGGAAAATGTGCGCCATCATGATAAAGTAACGGTGCAATAAACAATAGCAAAAACCATTCCGCTTCAATTTCAATGGTAAAATTCTTTGCTACTAAAGCAACTATAATTCCAACTGCAATTTGAATTAAAGCAATCGGGATGAAAGAAATATAATGTGCCAGTACATTTGTCACTAATAATAATATAAGTAGAATCAATATCGATATTAAGAGCTCCATGTACGACCTCCTTTTCTAAGAAATATTGTTTCTTAAGGTCAACCAAATTTTACTCTACTAATTATAAATAAGGTTTGCTGTTCTATAAAATACAGCCTTTTCACAGTTAGTATTTGTCCACTGACTCAATTTAACCCTTATTTCATCAACAAATGAAAGATTACACGGGTGGGACGCTAACAGGCGCCGGTTTTATATGGCTGGGTTTTAGCCTCCTGATTTCCTACAAGAGTTTTGAAGCAACTAGAAATACTGCTGTCTATCAAAGATAAAATTATTCCTATAGAATAACCTCCTTCCAAACAGACCTTGTTTTTATTGGATAACGGAAAGAAATTATTTTCACATGGGGTATCCCATTCCCCCTCCCTATCCAGTGCTTATTATTACAAAATAGAGAGTGCTTGTTTTGTCTGTTATTTTGACGAAGTGTGCACTTTAAATAAAATACGGGTACCACTATTCCGAATTTTCGCAAAAATCCGTTTATTGCGTTATACTTTTCCTTAGTAAAAAAAGGAGGTACAGTCCAATGGTAAAAAAGTAAAATGAGAAAATCTTAAATTATGTTTTAGTTTTTTACAACAAACATGTAGATTTTCTCTTTCATAGAATTAATATCTAAAGTAGAGGAGAAATAACATGTTAAATAAATTAAGTGATACTATTTATTATTTACCAAATCAAGAAGATAACGAACGGCCAACATTAGGTTTGGTATGTGGTGACCAATTTAGTCTAATTATAGATGCTGGCAATTCAACTCAACATGCTAAAGACTTTTTACTAGAAATCGAGAAACTAAGTGTACCACCTATCAAATATTTGGTAATTACACATGCGCATTGGGATCACTTCCTTGGAATGAATGAATTTGAAGCAACTGTTATAGTTAATAGTCGAACAAACGAATTGTTAAAAGAATGGCAAAGTTATAGGTTTGATGATAATTCACTGCAAAAGTATGTGAAAACTAATCAGATGAATGCTAAGTGTATAGAGATTATACAAGCTGGTATACCTAACAGAGGTAGTTTTAAATTGAATTCTCCAGATGTAATTTTTGAAAATACATTAACTATTGATTTAGGTAATAAAGTTTGCCTAATTGAAAGAATCAGAAGTACTCATACAGACGACTCTACAATTATTTATATTCCTGACGAAAAAGTTGTTTTTTTAGGTGATTCTGCATATTGTACAACTACAAATTCCCTATTTCATTTCAAGCAATCATTGTTATTGCCTATGATTAATGACATTAAAAAATATGATGCTGAAATGTTCTTACTTGGTCATGAATCGATCTGTGATTCCAATGAAATGACTATATATTGGGAAGAGTTAACAACAGCAAGTCGAGCTGTAAAATCCACCTCACTAGAAAATGCTATTAAGTGCTTTAAAGTAGAAAATAAAAGAGACCCCAATGATGATGAATTATTTTTCTTAAAAGCATTTGTTAATGACCGCATCATTCAATCACAATAATTGATTAATAGCCACTTCCTTCAGCCTTTTGGTATACCAGTTTTCTCACCATACTGAATTGTTGTTAATTTGATACCTTTATCACCCATTCCTTTTATTGTTGCTTTAAAATAAAGTTTGTTCAAAAAACCTCATAATCCAGTATTTTACGATAAATAAAAGAATCCATTTTGAAAAAAAGATTGATCAAAATGGATTCTTCTCTATATATTTATGTTTAGGTCTTCACAAAGAGGTTGATTATTTTATCTACGTTCTTTAACTAATGCACCATAGTTTAATACCTGATTAACTGATTATATTTTCAGTTCTTCATATTAACTACATAGATATAATTTTGGTTGCAACTGTTTGTTGAAATGCCTGATCATGCTCAACAATCACCATTGTGGGATTAAATTCTTGAATAAGCTCTTCAATCTGCATGCGCGAATAAATATCAATAAAATTCAACGGTTCATCCCAAATATAGATATGCGCTTTTTCACATAAACTTTTGGCTATAAGCAGCTTTTTCTTTTGTCCACCAGAATAATGAGAAATATCTTTCTCAAATTGAATTCGGTCAAAGTCCATCTTACGTAGAATAGATTTAAATAACGTTTCATCAATCCCATGCTCTTCAATAAAGTCCGATAACATTCCCTTCAAATGAGAAGTATCTTGTTGGACATAGGAAATAACGAGACCTGAACCTACATACATTGAGCCTGTATGCTGTATCGGTTTTCCTAGAATTAGTTTGAGGATACTACTTTTTCCGCTTCCATTCTTTCCATCTAGCACAATTCGGTCACCTTGTTCCAGTTTAAAGCTTATTGGCTTATTCACAATTTGGTCATCGTATTTAACAGACACATCAGCCAAAACAATCAATTCATTTGAATGAAACGCCAATGATTCTAATTTTAATGACTCCGTTTTTTCCACATTTTTTAGCAGTTTTGACTTTTCCTCAATAGCTTTTTGCTGCCTTGATTCAATGTTCTTTGCTCTCTTCATCATCTTTGCCGCTTTATGTCCTACAAAACCCTTATCCAACTTAGAACCCGAATTTGTCGTCCCATTTTTGGAAGCTTCCACTTGATTTGACCAACCTGATGTACGCTTTGAAGACTGTTTTAATCTCCCTATGTCTTTTTGTAGACGCTCATTAGTTGCCTCTTCGTGTTCCTGCTGTCTATCAAAATTTAATTTCCAAGAAGAATAGTTACCACTTTGAACTTCAATATTGGCCCTATTTATAGATAGGATATGGTCAACGCATCCATCTAAAAAGTTTCGGTCATGTGAAATTAATATAAACCCTTTTTTCTTCCTTAAATATTCAGAGACCATCTTTCGTGCTTCCGTGTCTAGATGGTTAGTTGGCTCATCAATTAATAGAAACTGACCCTCCGTCAAAAAAAGTGCAGCAAGCAACACCTTTGTTTGTTCTCCATTTGACAATGTTTTAAAAGGTCGATACATGACCTCGGCATCAACGTCTAGATAGGAAATTTCACGAAGAATTTCCCAATCTTCTGCTTGGGGGCAAATTTCTTCCATGATTTCATGAGTATACTTGTTTTTATCCGAAACTGGATAAGGGAAATAATTAAATTCCACCGAAGAATTGATTTTCCCACTATACTCATAATTCCCTAATAATAAATTAAAGAATGTTGTCTTTCCTCGTCCATTTCTACCGATAAATCCAAGTTTCCAATCCGTATCTATTTGAAAGTTTACATTTTCAAAAATATTGTCAAAGCTACTTGGATAAGAAAAAGTTAAATTTTGAACTTGTATCATTGACATGATAATTCCTCCTTTGTATATCAATACTTTTTACTTTTTATACAAAGTCGGCATATCCATCCATTCTAAATTTCTCCGTATAAGTTTGATGGATATTAACGACTTGTACGGAGTAATACATGCGTAACAATAGTGTCTGAATCGCTCATTTTCCACTCTCCTTTATTTATTAAATTAAGGTACAGAAATCAATAGATCTTAACCATGAGAGAATAAAAAATCCTCCCAATTTGTAAATTGGAAGGATTAGTCTTTTACTTATATTAAATAAGCTCTTTATTTGCCACTGGAACCATGACAAATAAAGTGTAAACTGATTTATAAAAATGGACAGACTAATCCTATATTTTGTAGTTTGAAGTTTTTCATTTCAAATAAAAATACAGATTAGTTAATCATGTCCATCCATCAGTCCTCTCATCATTGTATTTGTATATTAACAAATTTTTCCCTGAAATACAATTCAAACATCATTTTTACCCAAAAGTACTGTTTCTGACACAAGTAGCATCTATATCGATTCCAAATTATTTCTGTAACCCCTTTAAAGTTATAAGATTGAAACTTCGTTGCAAAATCATGTGGCAACAATTTTACTATACATTTTGTCTTTTTCTGTTATTAACTTCAAATTTTCTATTGCGAAACATAAAAGACACTAAACTACAGAGCAAAATAATTGGTACACTTACTTTATATAAATCTGTGAAACTTTTTGCCATCTCTTTTTCAGCATAATGACTAATATCATTCGAGAATGTATTAATTTCTCTATTTATGTCCTCTATTTTTTCTCCAACCGCTTTTGTTACTTGGTTTGTAATTTCTACCCGTTTTATTTCTCTGTATTCTACCGGAACCTCATTTAAAGCATTATTTACTTTCTCTTTAATCATGCTTTCCTTTTGTTGTTGATTTATGCCAATATGATCAGTTCCCTGATTCTTTTCTATATTCGACTCTAAGTCTTTGTTTTGTATTTTTTCCTTTGTTACTGTTAATATTTGCTCTTGCTCCGCTTGATCAACATGAAGTTCATGCACCTTTTTTTCCGCATAGTGATAAACATTTTCTTTATTTATGGATAAATTATGAGTTAAGCCTGAGACAAAAATAGCTACAGCCAAGACAATTCCAATTTGTCTGAGCATGGATACAACACTTTGAGAAGCGGTTAATAATTCCCCCTCAAATGTGGAGGCTGTTAACATAGTAATTGGCCCAACAATTAAACCAAATCCAACACCTAAAATCATACACGGAATGATAATTTCTTTATTTGTTGATTCAGCTCCTATCATCTGTAAACAATAATAAGCAAAACTCATAACTATAAACCCCACTAAAATAACCTGAACCTTGCCAAGTTTCTTCATAGCGAGTGAAGCAAACGGAGAAACTAAAAATATCATAGCAGAAATAGGTGTCACTAAAAAAGCTGCTTCCATTTCTGTTCGGTGTTGTATTTTTGTGAGAAACGTTGGAAGCAAAACAGTTACACCAATTAAGAATAAATTACTAAGTATAACTACAATAGAAGCTCCAACAAAAATTCGATCTTTAAATAGCTGCAAATTTACCATCGGTGATGTAACTTTTCTTTCAACTAAGATAAATAGAATAAAAGAAGTAGCACTGATGATATAGCACATCCATGCAAAGTCACTCATCCACCCCCAAGTATTCCCTTTAACTAAAACAAGTGTGAAAAAGAAAATAGCAAAACTAGAAAGTACTAATCCAATCAATTTTAGCAACTACGCGTTCCTCATTCTTTATCTTTAACATAATGAAACATAACACAATACCAATTACACAAATCGGAATATTCACAAAGAATACCCATCTCCATCCTAAATTTTGTGTAATAACTCCCCCTAGTACAGGACCTATAGCTGCCGATACCCCTTGTGTCACCCCTAAAATCCCAAGCGCAACATGCCTTTTTGCCAGCGGAACTGCCGAGACGCCAATTACCATACTTGTTGGAAACAAAACAGCAGCTCCTATACTTTGAACAAAACGAGAAAAAATAAGAAAATCCCCCGTATTTGCAAATGCACATAACGCTGAACCAACTCCAAAAACTATTAAGCCTATAATATATAATTTTGCCTTTCCATAGATATCAGCGACTCGCCCTAGTGGTATCGCTAATACCGCAATAGACATCGTATAGACATTCAATATCCAAGACATTTTCTCCAAAGATGTGTTCACATCAGTCTGTATTGCTGGTAAGGCAATATTCATAATTGTCGTATCAATCATACACAAGAAAATCCCTAAACACATTAAGAAAACGATTTTGATTCCTTTTGGTTGTTCCATAAATCCCCCCACTTTCACGAAACTTTACAATTCATCTCTTTTTTCTTGTATTACTAATTGCGCTAATTTATCTTTTAATGTTTTAACTTGAGCCATATAAGATGCAATCCCAACCTCTAATGAAATCTCTTCCGCAAATGTAATGCCTTCTTTCCATTTTTCATACTTTAAGAGAAGATCTGCAACATACGCCTCTTTTCTCTCAATTTCTTCTTCAATCCACTTCTTCATTGAATTGCTATCGCTATAATTCCCAAAATACATCCTCATTAAAAAGTCAGAACGTAGAACATCCTTTTCTACATCTGTCTTCATGTATTGATAAAACTCTTCTCTTCCTTCATCTGTTATGAAATACATTTTTTTATTTGGCTTACCTTCTTGCATGACAACCTCTTTTTTTATTTTCCCCTCTTTTTCCAACTGTCTTAAAGTCGGATAAATCATTCCAAAACTGCCATCAAAAAAA
The DNA here is from genome assembly GCF_044763105.1 of Lysinibacillus sp. NPDC096212. NCBI lineage: Bacteria > Bacillati > Bacillota > Bacilli > Caryophanales > Bacillaceae > Lysinibacillus > Lysinibacillus sp. NPDC096212. The sequence goes on from NZ_JBIWFQ010000044.1 coordinate 8,380, forward strand.
TGCGTGAATACATCTTCAAAAACAATTTTTATATCATAACCAGATAATTCTTTTTCCATAAGTAATCCTAAAACAACATCTCTTCCTTTCAAAATAAGCACCTCACATAATAAATATAATCAACAACCATATAAACATTGTTAATATGATTGTTGATTATATATTTTATTTATCCGTTTGTAAAGTTTATCCATTAAATTTAAAAGCAGAAAGATACATCCCCTGAATATAATGAATTTAAAAAGTTCTGTTTAACAAAAAAAGACTGAAACCAATATTCAGTCTTTTTTCACTTCATTAAAATGTGTAATCATTTTATAATCTTATTACATGAACAATCATAGATTAACTATTACCTTTTAATAAAATGGATTTTAGTAAAACAGCTGAACTTTCGTGCCAAAAATTTATTCAATATGCCAAACGGCGGTTTTGATTAGTCGATACCGGCGTTTTTCATTTTTAGTGATGAGAAGGGCAATATCTCAGTAAAATAAACTAAATTTTATTCAACAAGATTTGGGGTGAATTCTTATGTTTGCAATACTGCTAGCTATAAGCACTGGAGTTGTTTTTGCTATGCAAACAGCGATCAATGCTCAATTACGAAAATTCGTGATTTCCCCTTTTTTAGCTTCAATGATCTCCTTCTCTGTAGGGGTAATCTTTTTAGCGATTACAATATTAGTTAGTGGTTTACCATTAGGTATTCCATTTGATTTATTCTTAAGCCAACCTATTTTTATATGGCTAGGAGGAATCTGTGGTGCAGTTGCTGTAACTACCAATATACTTTTATTCCCTAAATTAGGAAGTGTACAAACAGCGATAATGCCAATCTTGGGAATGACTTTGATGAGTATGCTAATAGACAATTATGGCTGGATTAACTCTAGGCAATATTCTTTCGGTTTGAACCGAGTTTTTGGAGTATTATTAGTCATTATAGGCGTTTTTTTAGCTGTGGCTTTACCGAGTATGAAAACTAACCAAGACCCTTCCGAAGCAACTAAGAAAAACATGTTAAATCAATGGATTTGGCGTTTAGTAGGAATAATGTCAGGAATATTACTGGCTATACAAATTGCTATCAATGGTCAGTTAGGAAAAGTTCTGAATTCTTCTTCCCACGCAGCCTTTGTTTCATTTTTGGTAGGTACCATTACGTTAATTATCGTCGTTGGGGTCATGGATCGTTCTTACACAAATATTAAAGAGCCTATTAAACAGTCGGCTCCTTGGTGGGTATGGATTGGAGGTATTTTAGGGGGGGCTTATGTTCTAATAAATGTATTTCTCGTTGATCAAATCGGAAACGGGCAAACTGTAGTCCTTGTTTTATTTGGTCAAATCACTGGTAGCCTGATGGTAGAAAAATTCGGATTATTTAACTCTTCGAAAAATCAAATTAAACCAATACAAATATTTGGTTTAATTGTTATGATAGTTGGTGTTTTTTTAATCAGGGTATTTTAAATCGAATTCTTATGGAAATAACGAATAAGTTCAATTGTTTTTTAAACTGTTAGTACCCCTCCTATCATTATTTAATTTCCTGTCTGCTTTCCCTCATAAGCAGACATTATTTATATTAATCAATTAATAATACTTTGTTTGAGATATTTACATCCTCTATAGGAAATGGTTTCAGTTCACTTCGAAGTAAATCCTTAAAGACAGCGGTTACTTTTTAACTTATTCCAAATATTGTTACTTAGTTTCCCTCCCACAAAAATAAATATATTCTTCAATCCTATCACGCTCTCCCCCTTCGTTCATTTATAAAACAAATACAGAACAATTCTGTATATTCATTTTACTTGCATGTTGTTGTTTAGTAATATTGAACTGTAAGGAGTTATTACTTAATATGTTTTTAAAAAAGTGAAAAAGTAAGAAAGGTATGTGATGTTAATGTTGGAGTCAATTATTATCGCAATTATACTGATTTTATTAATATTTGCTATTTATTTATCAATTAAATTCATAATAACTAAAATAAGAGATATAGAGCAATTAAAACGAAAAGTGGAGAACTTGGAGAGAAAAGATACTCATCATGACGAGTGAGAGTTTCTATATCCTTATTATAATTATAACTATTAATGAGCCCTTTCTCCCGCACTTGACTTAGCAGATTTTGGATACTATCATAAAATAAAATCAAAACGGTAACTTGATAAAATGTAAAAAAGGATTGTATATGAAGTTGTTATCATTAGAATAAATAAACCTTTTTTAGCTATGTTTCATTTGCAAATTTATACAGAATTCGAGTAAAACTGAAATAATTTGAATTTTTGTAGGTGATAATATCAAAATTTCAATAGAAGAAATAAGCCTAGAATTAGAAGAAGAGATTCTTATTAGGTGTCATGAGGTTGATGAAGAAATAAATGAAATCTTAAACAAGCTGAAATCTGAAAATCCTATTTTACTCGGACATCAACAAGATAGTATTCACCGCATTAGGCTCAGTGATATCTATTATTTCGAGGCAGTCGATGGAAAAATTTTTATGTACTGCAGGAACAACGTTTTTGAGGTGAAACAAAAACTGTACGAGTTAGAGGAATTATGTAAAGGAAAAAACTGTTTTCGCGCATCGAAATCAACTATTTTGAACATCGCCAAAATTTCATCTGTTCATCCGACTATTAGTGGTCGATTCGAAGCTGTCCTTGATAACGGAGAACATACTGTTATATCAAGGCAGTATGTACCTGTCCTTAAAAATATGCTTGGTTTGTAAAGAGGGATACATATGAATTTTTTTGAATTTGTACAAAAGATAATTAAGAATTTCTTTATTATCTTCGGATCCATAATCATGATTATTACTATATTGCGACAAATTTATGATCCTGACATGGCCTTTGATTTGAAGTCAATTTATATCCTTATGGCATTTTCATTTTTAGGTGCATTAACAGGATTTATTTTATATTCTCCTGATGATCTAAGTGAGAAGAAAATGCGTATAAGGATTATTATTCATTTCTTCACTTTGGAGATTTTATTGATTGTCCTTGGCAGCGCTATGAATCTTGTAACTGGTATGGGGCTAATCATTCTTGCACTGCAAATTGCGGTAATCTATATCATTGTTCATCTACTGTCATGGCAAAATGATAAAAAAGATGCAAAAAAAATCAATGAAAAACTAAAGACATTTAAGAAAGACTTTGGTGAGTAGTCAAGAAAATCAATAAGCAGTACAGTAGTTGGCTGCAACAGATTATCTTCATTCAGTGAAAGACTCCCACCTCTATAGGTGGTAAGATGAATGCGATTTTAATTACTTTTTCAGTGGGTATCCAAACACCTATTGAATGAAGATAAAGCCTCCGGCAGGTGTCACGGATTTTCAAAGGAATGAATAAAGGATGTTAGCCTAAAACCTTCGCATCCTGCAAAAACGGCTAACTGACCTGCATCGGTAAAAACGCCACGTCCTGTGGCATTACCGAAATGACCGACATCGTGTCGGCCCTCGTGCAGGCCTGGGCACAATTCAAAATCCGGACACATTGTTTATCGGTAGCGAAAGCAAAGCGACAGCTACAAATGTTTACTGCGCGAAAGCGGAGCGTCAGCGGCAATTACGCCAAGGCGAAATTGATCTTACGGTAAGCATTTGAGCTTACCTTTTTTTTCATCTTATTGGCTTATAAATACAACTTACCGTTTTTCCATATACATCCTTTCATCTGTTTATTATGATAATTTCATAAAAATTTTTCCAATGAGATGGAGGAACGACTATGGGAATTTTACTATTATTAACAGCTGTGATTTTCGAGATTGCTTTTGCAATCTACTGCATAGCAACTAAGCAAAACCATAAAAAATTAAAGAATTGGATTAGGATTGCTGTATTTATTGTATTTGCAATACTTACTGTTTCATCGGTGATTGTCTGGAGTTTTTCCTGGGTAATGCTTGCTATCCTACTTTTCTTATTAGCCGTATATGGGACAGTATCTCTTATCCTTAAGAAAAAAAATATCAAACAATACAAAACTTCTACCATTGTGTGGAAGTCCATTATGATGATATTGATATTTGTCTTTGTACTTTCACCTGTCATTATTTTTCCACAGTATCAATCACCAAAAGTGACAGGAGAATATGAAGTCGCAACCGCTACTGACACATTTATCGACAAGAGCCGTATTGAGGATTTTTCTGACAAGGGGGACAACAGAATTGTTAATGTGGAATTTTGGTATCCCAAAAACACAGATGGAACATACCCTCTATTAGTATTCTCACATGGAGCATATGGTATCAAGACAAGCAACAGTTCTACTTATACTGAGCTGGCAAGCCACGGTTATATAGTCGTTTCCATCGACCATCCTTATCATTCCTTCTATACTCGTTCAGAGGATGGGATAGTAACTATGATCAGTCCAGATTTTAAAAATGAAGTCGAAAATACGAATAAAGGTCTTTATTCGAACGAAGAACGGTACAATATCATTCAAAAATGGATGAAACTACGAACAGACGATATGAATTTTGTCATTGATACAATACTTACAAAAGCTAAAAGTGACAATGACCCTATTTATCAACATATCAATACAGAGAAAATTGGTGTGTTTGGGCACTCAATGGGAGGTGCTGCAAGTGTGTTGCTAGGTAGAGAACGCGATGATGTAAGTGCAGTAGTAAATATCGATGCCCCTTTCTTTAGTGAACTTATTTATAACAAAGCTGATGATAATTTTATGGCAAGCAGCAAAGCCTACACAACCCCTCTTTTTAACATTTATTCAGACGATGTTTGGCGTCAACTGAATCGTACTCCTGTTTATGTAGCGAACAAACTCAATAATAAACAGTTCGAAGGAGCATATACTACTCATTTTAAAGGGGCAAAACATTTAAGCTTAACCGATTTACCGCTTTTCTCCCCTATACTTGCAAATATTCTACAAGGAGGAAAAGCCGACATTGATAAATATTACTGTATTGAAACTGAAAATGAACTAATCCTTAAATTTTTTGACTTTGAATTAAAGGGAATCGGCCATTTCGCTCCCAAAGAGACATATTGAACACAAAGTTTTTTTCGTCGTTATATAGGATACGGCGCCCCCTGTCAAATACTTGTATACATTTTAATAGAGGAAGCCCATTGACAAAGTCTAATTGGGCTTCCTCTATCGAACTACTCTTATTAATGTCTTGTAGTGAAACTTATTATTATGCGCAAGTGCTCAAGCTTTTCTAGACCAAATTACAAATTGGAATCAAAATGTATTACACGGCATTTTTTGAATCACAAAAAAATAGATCACTATCCGTATAACACTCTTTCAGACAATTAAGATAGTAAAGACTACTTTCTTGTCTGACCTCACTTTCATCCCATGTCTAAAGACTGGCTACACCCCTGCAAGGTCTTTCTCGGTCGAAAAATCTGTAACGGCCTTTTTGTTTTGCTCATAGTCATGTTGTCCAACTAACGATTCCCAAGGTCGTGTGGAGCCAGTCGAAGATTGTCTGATGAAGCAAACGCATTGCGCCCATATGGCAGTGTTCACCTGCACCATCAGCGTTCCGCATCACGACATGCTTATGCGGAGCTTTTAGCTCGGACGCAAGCTTACTTGCCTGCCCCTTGAACACAAGATCGTTCTCTCCCTCTAGAATTAGAGCAGGGGACTTGATTTTATGCATGTCTTCGGTGGTGAGAGCAAACTGCTCGCTCTTACGGATGTATTCCGGTTCATTCGAAGCGCCAAACACCCATACACCATTCTGCAGTGCCCAACGAGCGTAGGTGTCGTGTTTCTTAATCCATTCGAGTACGGGTATCGCCTGCTCATCGTATCCGGCTTTGATCCACTCTACGAGGAATTCCGGGAGCGGAGGATAAGTCGCGAAAAAGCTCGTCAAACCGTCGTCAAGCACGATCGCTGCTGGACGATGATCAAAAGCCGCTGTCCGAGCGCACAGATATCCACCCATGCTATACCCAAATAGCACAATTTTGGACTTGTCGACCTCAGGACGTGTCTCAGCGTAATCCATTACAGGACCGAGTACCGCTTCCCAGTCCGGACGGTAGGGCACTTTCTTCTCGCGGATCATGCGACCCGTACCGGGACCGTCATACAGGATCACGTTGAAACCACGCCGCAACGCGGCTGCGCCAATGACGTAGTAGCCTTCCTCTGTCGTTGAGTCAAATCCATTAGTGTAAATGATCGTCGGCCGGGGTTTCCCACTGTCGTCCACGAGGAGCAGGTATCCGTGGAGCTTATCTTCGCCGTAAGGGATGGAGATCTCCTCGAAGGGGCCATCCAGCAGTTTGCCCGCCTTCACAAATGCCTCGCGAGAAAGACCGAACAGCTCGAGAACGTGCCGATCGTTTATTGGATCTTTGCGACGGTAAAATTCAGCGCTACGATAGTAGGCTGAAGCACGCAAGAATGCCTCTCGTGCGCTAATCTTGTCTCCATGCTCGAAGGAATCTTTCCCGCGTACATAAATTCTGTCTGCGATAGCTTTCCACTCCATCATCCATGCTTCTTCATCACCTTCGGGGATTGCCGCAGCGGTCAAGAACACTTCGTTTAGATCAGCGCCGTTGTCAACTGCGAATCCAGCTGCACGCAACGTTTCGAAATTAAATGATTTATCTTTGAAAAAAAAATTCTTTACAAAAGCTTCCTTTTGACAATCAATTTCCTTTTTAGTGGATGGTTCATACATCGAAGCATTTACTGGGGTTGTATACACCGGAAATACTGAGGATGGTACATACCTCCCAGCATTTACTGGAGCTCCATATGCCGGAGATACTGCTGATGGTGCATAAATATGAAGTGTTGGTTTCATAAAGCTAACTGGGTATTCATAATACCAATAGTGCTTGAGATATTGGTCGTACATGTTCTCCCCCTACTTTCCAAATATTTTTCTCATGTTACTCTATCAATTATGCCTCGGCGTCATTGCGTCCGAAATCAGCTTTGCACTTAGGCATGCAAATGTTTTTTGTGCGAAAGCGCAGTGTTAACGTAGCGGCAGCAAAAGATGTTTTTTGCGCGAAAGTGTAGCTACAGCGGCACCGATGCAGGCCAGTTAGCAGTTATCGCATGGATGCGATTTAGGCTAAAATCCTTTATGAACTCCTTGCCGATTTCCGTGACATCCGCCGGAGGCTTTAACTTCTTTCAGCGAATGTTTGAACACCTGCTGAAAAGTAAGTTTAAACCCGCTTCATCTCACAACTATAGGAATGGGAGACTTCGTACCTTTCGCTATGCTTTCGGTACAGAAAATAATTGTAACTGCCGTCGCACTTTCAATACAAAAAATATTGCTGAAAGAAGTTAATGAATAGGTTAATATCATGCACAGTTTATGAAATTGGGATAGAAAAGTGTTAGGTAGGTGCCTACTCTTTAATAAAAAACAGCTCAACCTTAAAATAAGTCTTTTAAAATACTTTGTGTAAACTGCTCAAGCTGAAATACTCTCTATTACTTATTTAATCTTTTCGAGTGTAACTATAAGTAAAGTTTAATCAAATACACCTCATAAACCCTTAATTTACGATAAATTAAAAAGAACCCCTTTGAAAAAAATTATTCAAAATGGATTCTTATCCAGCAGATTTAAGTTTCAGTTTTATAAAGTATACTGTATCGAATGTATTGAAAAAATGTAGATCCCAACGTGACAAAACTTACAGAGTCCTTATAGGAAGTGCCATAAGTAAAATAGCTAAGAAACTCATGGAAAAAGGCTTAATCAAAAGTTTTCAGAAACCAAACAAGAGGCTGGAATAAAACTGGTCAAAACCTTAAAAAGCGCGGGAAATCAATTTTAGAAACATTGATTTCCCGCGCTTTTCTGATGTAAAATTTCCTAATTCCGCTGTAAAAGTTTACTTATCTTTCGAGTAATTATACTTAGAACGATCAACCGGAGTATAATCTGTTGGCGTATAGAATCTCAATAAGTCACCATTCACAACTTTATCAGATAATTCTAATTTACGATCTACATTATTTTTAATAGTTTTCGCATACTCTAATTGATTATCATCTAGTAGTAAACCTGTTTTATTATCATAAAATTTCCCATTAACCGAATAAATAGTAGGACTGACAAAACCGCCATTTCTAAATGGTACAACTTCATCATGGTCTTTTGATAATAAGTCGGAACCAAATTGAACAAATTTTTGCGTATCAATTCCTAGTAAATGTAATAACGTTGGAAGAAGGTCTGTTTGGCCACCATAAGTATGGTTAGTTCCACCTTGCATTCCTGGAACATGGATAAATAATGGTACGCGTTGCAAATTAGCATTTTCATATGGTGTAATTTCTTTTCCAATGACTTGTTCCATCGCATCATTATGATTATCTGAAATACCGTAATGGTCACCATAAAGAACAATCATCGAATTATCATATAATCCTGATTCTTTTAATTGGTCGAATACTTGTTTGATCCCTTCATCTGCATAACGTGCTGTTTGGAAATAATTATCTACACTTGAATCTCCAGTATTAGCTTTATCAATTGTAACTAAGCTTTGATCCATTTTATATGGAAAATGGTTCCCTACCGTAATTAATTTCGTATAGAAAGGTTGTGGTAACGAACTTAACATACTTTCAGATTGTTTAAAGAATGGTTTATCTAACAATCCGTATTCAGCCATGTTTTCTGAAGAACCCGTGTCATAATAACTAGCATCAAAGAAGTGCTCGAATCCAAATGATTTATAAATCTCATTTCGATTCCAGAAGCTTCCGTTGTTACCATGGAATACAGCAGATGTATAACCATAATCTTTTAAAATACTAGGGGCTGCTTGATACGTATTTTGTGCTTTTGTAATATAAGCAGATCCTTGTGGTAATCCAAATAAAGAATTTTCCAGCATAAATTCTGCATCGGAAGTTTTACCTTGACCTGTTTGATGGAAGAAATTATCAAAATACAATGTATTCTTATCTTTTGTTAATGAATTTAAAAATGGTGTAACTTCTTCACCGTTTAACTTATAGTCGATAAGGAAGTTTTGGAATGATTCTAAATGTAAATAGATAACGTTCATTCCTTTTGCTTTACCAAAATATTCCGTATTAGGTTTGGCGTAGTTGGATTTTGTATAGTTCATCACTTCTGTAATATCACTACTATCCGCCAAAGCTCTCTGTGAAGATGCTTTCATCGTTTCTACTGAATCATAAATCGTATAGTTATACATTCCGAGATATTTCACAATATAGTTTCTATCAAAACCTCGAGTTAATAGTTGCGGACGATCAGCTTCAGCTAGTCCTAAATTTAGGATTGATATTGCTAATGCAAAAGTAATGATTGCCGTTGCTTTTTTATATCCAAAACGATTGCTATCTTTTTGTATTTTTCTTGAGAATCGTAAGTAAAACATTACGAATACATCCACAAAGAACAAGAAATCATAAGGCTTTATTAAAGTAAGAACACTACCACCTAAATCTCCGAAGTTCTGCGTTTGGGTAACTGTAGGTAATGTAATGAAATCACTAAAAAATCGGTAATATACAATATTGGCATATAAAAGAATAGACATCAGAGTATACACTACAACTAGTGATGTATATTTTCTCTTTCCTCTAAATAAAAATGATATTCCTAGAAACAGCATTGCTGAACCTAGTGGATTTAATAGTAAAAGGAAATGTTGAAGGAATCCTTCTACTCCTAGTTTAAATTGTGCTGTTTGAGCGATGTATGTTTTAATCCATAACATTAAAACAGCTAATAAATATATCCCTAAAAATTTGTTTAATAGGTTATCTTTTTTACTTAAAAAATTTTTCATTTTTGCACCTCGTTTACTTACTTTTAAATCTAGATGTATATTAACTTAGATTATAAGTATATATTGCATTCAAAATATATTATTTCACAGTATCTTTTTCGTAGCTATTGTATACTACTCCCCATATAGACTTCTGTCAAGTTGTAAAATATAATTGCAGACAGCTAGTACATTTCTCCCTACTAGTGTAAATCACCTTTCGTAAAAAACCTCCGCATATGCGTTTTTCAACTAACATTTACGGGGGATTTTAAACCATAAGAATACCTCATTATTTTCAACAATAGCAATTTTAAAACACAATTTTAGTTTTAACAATTAAATTTGGTTACATGAAACTTATAATTTTGTAAGCTTTAGTTTCAATAAATTTAAACAAGAGTTATTGAACATTTAAGGTTAAATATATCTCGGAGTAAATCTTTTGATAATAAATCGAGTATTAAATTCATATTCAGTTCATAGAAAAAAGGGATTACCATTATGGTGGAATTGCACTCGGTAGAGTCATTGGTGTTCATAAATCCGGCTAGATGTTTGAGGAAATAAAAACGGCGGAAGTTCTTGTGTAACAAGAGCCTCAGCCGTTTGTTTTTCCAGGGCGGAAGTTTATACCTAATTAATATTACCTGTTGGGTATAATGTAGTTCCTCCAATTGAAACATTTATTTCATTAGATAATGGAACATTGTATTCATCAATAATCGTTCTCCACCATTCCCATGCAAGACCTGTACATTCTCTTGCATAAATTCTTATATTTTTTGAATTAGGCGGAAGTGGTATTACTGTAGAGAAATGAGCTGTTTTGTCTTTCCAGCTTCCATCCCACGTTTTATGGGTTAGTACTTCTTTCCCGTTTTCATCATATGAAAATTCATCCCAAGCTACTTCAAATTGAGCAACATATGCACCATAATGATCAAGGATGATTTTGCCTTTAGAATATTCTGTAGCTGTCGTCTCGATATAATCTGTATTGTTATGGACAGCAGCAATTGAATTATCCTTTAAGAAAACACTTGTATAGGATATTGGGTATGCTGGATTTTTAAGACTAAATTCTGCATTATCCTGAATTATTTTTCTAATATCATTAAAGTCTTTTGAGACAACCTGGTTATGCTTTTGTGAATCTCCACCTAATACTACAGCAGTAAAGGAACTTTCTTCAAAAATATCTTTGTACTGTCCACTAGTTTCTACATTAGTATTGACATCCTTCAGTAAGGCTTTAAAAGCAGCTTGTACATCCTTACTCTTAGAGTTTGTTTCTAATTTCACATAAATTGTTCTGCCATACGCTACATTTGATACCATAACGGGAGGAGCATTATTACTTACCCCTTTACGAGTTAACTCTTCAAAAGAAACACTATCATCAAAAAGGTCTGATGGATTGTTAGGTTGTTCTGCACTTACGGTATAAAATATTTGTTTATATGCCGCAACCATCACTTTTTTCTCTCCACTCGCAATTGCATTAAAGTCAATTCCCAGAGAATTATCAAGAACTTGGGCGTTAACATTCAGAGCGCTTGCTATTTGAGATTTGCTATAAACCATAGATTCTGAATATTGTAGTCTTGCAGGTAAAGTATGGGTTGTTGAATATTTTTCACTCCAATTAGATACTAATTCATCTACTGCTCCAGATACATTACCATATGTTGGGTTTTCCACAGTCACAGTATTTTCCCTTTTCATGCCAGGTAAATCTATGCTAATATTTAGCGGTTTTCTTTTGGCCACCAATAAACTAGGTTGATTGTCCACAAAAGCTTTGTTGGCAAGTTGTAATGCTCCTGGATATGTACGATTCGCCATAGAGTCGATAATTGAAATATCTACCGGTGAAGTTGTAAGTGATTTTTTGTTACGTTCAACCACTATAAATTTATCATTTGAGTTAATACCTTCTTTTGGGACAAAACTATCAACCTTGTCACCATTCACCGCTAAAACTTCTCTGTTATTGTAGTTCAAGTTTGCTATACCAGTATCAATGTCATTAGAGTTGCTTTTTTCACTAGCTACATTAGGATCAAGTGTTGCAGCAAAGGAAATAATCGGGTAATTAATGATGCATAAACTAACAGATAAACATACTAGAATTTTTATTACTTTAAAATAATTTCGAATTCCCAAAAAACCACTCCTTTTTTAGGAAATTATACCACGAAATTAATTTTTAAAATACAGTAGTTTAGTTTCATACCCAACTTGCCGAAGAGTATATATATAGTAAAAATAGTATATTCTAATTTCCGATTTTAACTACTATAGACTTAACAATTACTGTGTGACATCTAAGATTATGGTGGCTCATCATTCGTTCTAATTGTCGTTCCATTTATTCTTTTAATTATTATCGGCGCTACTTTCTTGTATTAATCTAAAGAGCCATTGTTAATACCTATCACAAATAGCGAGAATAATGGGTAAAGCTTATTTAGCTTTAAATCACCTTATTTAAGGGTCACTTTTACAAGAGTGACCTCTTTATCATTAAAATATTTGAAAATTATTTTTAAAATTAAATTTTGTAAGTAGATAAATATCGCAATCCCTTTTGAAAACTTTACATATTATAAAATTATAGAGAGGAGGGAAATTACTATGTCTGAATACTATGGTAGTGGTAGTGGTTATGGCACAGGTTCAGCATTTGCGCTAATTGTTGTTCTATTCATTCTTTTAATTATTGTAGGCGCTACTTTCATGACTAAAGGTTATTAATACCTAACACCGCCTATAATGCTCATAACTATTGTAAGGTAATACTAATTATACCTTTCACCTTCGAATCGGTACTAAGGGTCACAATCCTCCGGTGACCCTTTAATATTTCCTCTTTCAATATCATTCTCAACCTCCCAAGACATAATAAAAAGCCAAACTTTATGTGACTAAGTTTATAGTTCTCATTATGATCTTTAATTGTTTAAGTCTTTTACTTTTAAATACAACTCCATGGTTGAAAGTTATATATCAAAGATGATACCGCTATTAAATAATGCTTGGAGAAATCCATGAATAACAACAACCAAAACTTTAACAAAAAAACCCCAAATGCAATGAACTCGATGAACCAAGAATTCGGGAATGAGACTGATGTTAATCAGATTAAACAACAAATCCAACAAGCAGAGGCTAACAAAAAACAAGCTTCTGGAGCAATGAATTCGATGAACCAAGAATTTGGGAATGAGACTGATGTTAATCAAATTAGACAACAAATCCAACAAGCAGAAGCTAACAAAAAACAAGCTTCTGGTCGATATGGAAACGAAAACGGTACAAAATAAGTTAAATTATCATCCTCAACCGGCACCCTTTTTTCCCGTTTTTTTCTATCTTTCTCATCATCCCTATATCAACCCGAAGAATATTAATTTTTCTGTTTACTTTAGTATGGTTAAAATAAAATTTTTGTAATGCCTATCCGTAACGAACTCGCCGTAAAGTTTTATTATTTATTATTTTTTTATATTGTAATGTTTTTTACATACTCATTAGCTTCGGGATAGCCTGCTTCCACCATTAGCAGACATTTTTTAATTCATATTGTTTTACCAATAGCATGTATTAGGCTATCGAACTTTATACAATATCCAATTTTCAATTAACGAGCGTGTTTTAAAGACTTTTACTTATCTATACATGGAGTATAACACCCTTTCAGACAATTAAGATAAGTAAAAGCTACCTCTTGTCTGACCTCAACTTTCATCCCATGTCTAAAGACGACGGGCTACACCCTGCATGGGCTTTCTCATTCGGAGCTAGGTCAAATCAATTTCATTTAAATTTATCACTTACACTTATAGTGTCCTCTACAAAACGCACTTCATTCAAAGGTCTCATGTTATTTAACTATGCATTAACTTTGAAGAAGTATCCGTATTTATTTCAATGATATATTTCCTGAAGAGGTTTCCAACTGCACTTCATAATCTCCAGTCCCAGACGTTCCTTTTGTTTCTTTTTTGCTTTGTTGTTTATCATTTAATACAATGCCAACTGAACGTCTTCCGCTGTTAGATTTGAGAAGGAACGTGGCATTAGGTTCATCCTCATTCAATGCAATGTCCACTTTTCCACTTGTTGTAGTAACGTGAACCTCACTATGAAAGTCAAGGAAGTCAAGTTTTACGCTACCACTGCTACCATTAACTTGGAGATCATGCGTTTGCAGATTCTTTCCAACGACGTTACCAGAAGAGCCATTAACAATGATTTCCCCTTTGAATTCAGTAGGAACTCGAACTTCCAAATGAGGCATCCGCCCGATTTTAAACAGACGGCTTATATCATTTTTTAATCGAATCGTTAATTTTCGTTTCCCTTTTTCCATTACAATTCCCGGACCATTGTCATATAAAAATAAGTTGGCCTCCAATTCTTCTATATCCGCTGATACTACATCTAAATTGACACTTCCATTTTCTATATAAATGCTATCTATATCTTTAAGGGAAGCCATTTGAATGTCTTCGCTTTCCTCCCCTCCCACACAGGCACTTAAAAACATTATAGTAAGAATAAACGACATAACTATACAGTATTTCTTCATATTCACCACTCCTCTCTTTGGATACCATTATAGAAGCTGACCCCTCGTCAGTTTCAAGGTTTCTATAAATTAATTAATAAAGGTAAAAAACCTTGAAGCTTACGTTACGTCATTTTGTATACTGTTAAGTAACTACTTTTTGCAATATCTAAATAAATTAGAAAAATAAGGAGGATTAGATGAAACAGGGAGATATAATTATTTATGGATGTGTCATTATAGGTGCTGGTATTGGACTGGCTATGGATCATGCATTTCCTGGTGTACTGATTGGCTTGGGAGCAGGGTACTTACTTAAATCTCTTTCTAGTAAAGAAGAATAAAAGTGGAATGAATAAAACAGTTGTTAACAATAAGGTATAAACGTACAGGAAGGTAGGTTTATCAGTTGATACACATTAACAAAGTGGCAGAGCTGACAGGTGTTACAGTAAGAACACTGCGTCACTACGATAAAATCGGATTATTAAAACCAACATCCAAAACAGAAGGTGGTCATCGTTTATATACGAATAATGAAATAAAAAAACTACAGCAGATTCAATTTTTAAAAAAGATTGGATTTCGCTTAAATGAGATTCAAAACATGCTCGCTTCTAGTGATTGGGATTGGTCGGATAGTCTAAAGAGTCAATTATCTTTTGTCATAAACGAACAGGAAAACTTAAAGAAAATAGAGCAGTCTTTACGGGAATTGATACATGGAATAGCTATAGAAGGTGAAGAAAACTGGGTTGCGATTCAGAAGATCATGCAATTATCCAGTAAAGATAAAGAAATACAGCAGAATTATCGAGAATCTATATTTAAAGAAAGAGAAATAAAGCTATGGAAAAAGGTTCCCAATATGACAAGTGACAGTTCTGATTCACTGGAATGGATTGCTCTGATAGGTCAGTTAAAGCGTTATATTAAGGACGGTCCTAAATCAACCAAAGTTCAAAATATCATTAGAAGAATGGATGAAAAGCGTTTAGAGGAATTTGATGGTGAGGATGAATTTTTAGATAAGCTGTGGGAAATAAGGATGTCGCAAAAGCAGTCAGAGAAACTGGGATTATATCCGATTGATCAGGATGTACTTGAGTTGTTGAACGAGGCATATGTAGTTTTTATAGCTGAAAAGAATAATCCTCAACCGGAATAAGGGGGAAAGAACAGTGAGTACAGAACTACTTCTCCTGATAGGAGGTTTGGCTTTACTGGATACGTTAAGCCCTGCCACATTAGGGGTAACGGTATATTTACTTTTAACAGATAAAGAGAAACTTAATAAACGTTTATTGATTTATTTATTGACGGTTGCAGGATTTTATTTTGCTGTTGGAGTTTCACTCATGTTAGGATTAGGTTTTTTGCTTGAGATTATTTCTGGCGTATTTCAAAATCGAATTGTAAGCTGGATAGTCTTTATTATTGGAGCAATTTTGTTCATCGCAAGTTTTTATGTTCCAACAAAGGAAAATTCAGACCTGCCTTCTCCAAAATCAAAAAGCATTCTTTCAATTGTAGCTCTTGGATTCACTACTTCATTAATTGAAGTAGGTACGGCATTCCCTTATTTTGCAGCAATTGGAATAATGACTACTTCTAATCTATCATGGATGGAATGGTCTTCTATTTTAGCTGGATACAATTTTATCATGGTGATGCCTTCTCTCTTGCTGTTTCTCTTCTATCTCCTGTTTGGTTGGAGGATGCAAAAACCTCTTAAAAAACTTCGGGTAAAAATAGCAAATAATACAGGGTCAGCCCTTTCTTGGATAATGTGTATTGTTGGAATCATCCTAATTTTCAATAGCCTGGATTACTTGTAGGGCGTTAAATAAAATCCCCTTAAAAATAAATAAAAAGAATCCGTTTTGAAAAAAAGATTGATCAAAACGGAGGGCACTGAAAAACTTACGTTTTCATAAAAGCGAACCTTATTTCTGTCTCTATTCCTTATTCATTTTCGTTTAGTAGCTTTAATATCCGTTTCAAATTGACAGCGAATATCGTTGTAGCACCTTGAATTCCCATGCCAAATAGACCCGCTGTCGATGCCGTATCGTACCCGTGTCCGTTTTTTAATTCACTATTCTTCGCTTCTACTTTGTAGCGATTTGCGGCTAATTACTTAAATGCTTCCGTATTTTGAAATGCCTCTTGTTCGGCATGTGTATCCGACTTAATTGTGACAGAATACGTTTTACTTTTTGCGCCTTCTTTATAACAGCCCTCTCTCATTGGACATACTTTGCATTTTTCAATATCAAAATAATATGTCTGACTTTGACTCTTACTCGTTCCTTTTTTACCCGTACGTGCTTTTCTTGTCGCGAGATGGCCAGCCTTACAAACAAACATTCCAGCATCTTTATTAAACTCAAACTTGTCTTCTTCTTTTCGTGGTCCTTGTGTAAGAATAGGATTCAACTTTACCACAAGGGCGATTTTCTCTTCTTTAGTATATTCGATATTTGCCTTTTCAGAGTAAGCTGCGTCTCCAATAACTGTATTAATTTTCATACCTGCTTGTGTGCTTTTTTCAATTAATTCTTGAAGATATTTCCCATCACTTTTTTCACCTGTTGTAATGACAGCCGCTGTAATAATACGTTCATCACTCATCGCGATATGTGTCTTGTACCCAAAGAAAGAAGATTCCACCGTCTTATGCCCTTTTCGCGCATCCGCATCAGAAGAGTAATTTAGATGTTCTTGAAAATTTCTACGACTTCTTTTAAGACATTCAGCTTTTCTTTGACAGCCGGTATTTGTGCAATTTGTGGTTCCTTTTCAATGACTGAAATGACTCCCTTACAGTAAGCTAATTGATTCTTCACAAGGAAAGCGTGACTAAAATAATAGTTTGATACATTGCGTTGTTTGGAGAAGCATCGCCCGCAGAAAGCGAGCGGAATGCTTCGGAAAACAACAGTAGAGTCACAGTGCCAAATGATAAAAGCGAGGTATTCAACGATTTAATCGTTGAATACCTCGCAATGTGAGAAGATATGGACTTTTTCAGTGCCCTCATCAAAACGGATTCTTTCTTTGTGAAGTATTGTTCAATTTTTATAAAAAAGTTTAATCATTTTATACTGTTGCTCTTCAACGGAAAAAAATTTCAGTTAAATGAGGTTTATAGAGGTTTATTCAGCTATAAGGTAATCGAGCGATTGTATTTGCTGAAAATGATGAAATACCAATCAACGAAATTAAAACAGTGCATTGCATTGGCACTTACTTATCATACTCGAAAGCATCTACCAATGCTCGGGATACAATGAATAGCTAATATTCGGGAAATGAGCAGTAAAAATCTTGCCAACAAAAAAATCCTTGGTTGGCAAAACGAATCCTCCCCTTAAGCAACTTCTTTACTATGTCTTACAAAATTGCACTTATAGTTCATTACTATTTAAAACTTTTCAATCGAAATATCTGAATTAATAGTCATTGCTACCTGTATACCTGTTGCTTCTGAAAGTACGATTTCCGTTGGCGCAGGCTGAGCAGCATCACCAGCTGAATAAACATTTTTTTCCGAAGTTCTTCCAAAATGGTCAACAACAATTAATCCGTGCTCATCAAGATCACAAGTCAATCCTTGACCAATTATATTTGTTGTGAAATTGGACGGTGTAATAAAGCCCGCTTCTCTTTCTACCTCTATTCCATTTTGAAAGACTACGCTCCTCAAAATCCCATTATCTCCTTTTACTTCTTTAATTTTTTCAGTAATTACGTTTATTCCCTTTTCTTCTAACTCTCTTCTTTCATTTTCTTTTATTTCATTACCGTTTGTTGCCACGATTAAATCATTTGATAGATTGTGAATTATTTTGGCCGTTAGCGCAACGTCCCTTGTTTCATTTATATAAATCAACTTTTTATCCTTTAACTCCCAACCATAACTATATGGAGATCTAAAAATACTTTTATTGTAATATTGCTCGAAGTCGGGAATATCTGTCTGTATTTTAGCACCATCTGTCAGAAGGATTTTTTCAGCAAGAAAGCTCTCTCCATCTTCAGCATAAATTTTAAAAAGCTTATTGTCTGATTGTTTAATGACCCTAACATCTTGACTAACGATGGAATGAATATTAGGATATTGATTTAATTTTTCTTTTGCTACTTGCATGAATTCGATAGCAGCATTTCCATTTCTGGAAATACTCTCTTGAAGCTCGAATGCAAAGTGGTCATTATTTGTATCAAACAATGCTACTAAACGATTCGCTCTACCTAGCAATAATGCTGCATTTAATCCTGCAGGTCCTCCACCAATAATTGCACACTCAAGAATCTCCATGTTTTCCCTCCTATTTTAAATCAAACTCCAATAATTTGCTTTAGATTTTCTAAAGGAATATATCCAACAATTGGTTCATGTAATTTATTGTGAATAATCAAACGAGAATGAGGGATCCCTAGTACCTGGTATTCCGCTGCAAGTTCTGGGCTTTTATCAACATTTACCCTTAAAATTTCCACCTTATCACCGCGTTCTTCATTGAGTTGGTTAAGAACCATTCCGAACATTTTACAAGGGCTACACCACTCCGCCCAAAAATTTATTAACACAATCTTTTCAGTTTTTAAGTGTTCTCCTAATTCTTGCTTTGTTGTTACATGAGTAATTGACATAACTTTTTCCTCCTCCGCGGAAATCAAAATCTTAAAGATATAATCTAAAACTTCTATCCCCCTTTCAATGAACATTAAAGGCATTTAATATCTGTAATTAATCTAAAATTTTTTAAATTGTACTTTCGAAAACAACTGCCATCGCGGTTTTATATCCTTCAGCAGCAGCAACTATTAACGAAGACTGACCTAGTTTAGCTGTCTCCCCCGCTGCATAAACATTTTCCTGTAATGTACGCCCCGCTTCATCCACAACAATGCTACCATTTTCATTTAGTTGACAACCGAGCTGCTCTGCAAATCGGTTTGGACGCACAAAATTAGGTACAATAAATCCTCCAACTCTTTCGATTTCAAGTCCTGAATTAAACACTACTTTGTTTAAATAACCATCCACACCCTTTAAATGTTGAATAGGTTCAGTAATAACAGTTATATCTTTTCTTTGTAGTTCATTCAATGTCGAATTAGAAAGTTCATGACCATTTGTGGCTATTACTAAATCTTTTGACCAGTTATAGATAAGTTTTCCTTTAAACAGGGTTTGTTCTTCATCTTCTGAAATTATAATTAGAGGCTTATCTCTTAATTCCCACCCATCACAAGTTGGGCAGCTGAATAAACTTTTTCCATAGTAATTTCTCATATCCGGAATCAGCGGGAATTCTTCTTGAACACCCGTTGCCAAAATAATTCTCTCAGCAACATACTCTTGATCTTCTAACGTCTCAATTTTAAACAAACCCTTTGATTGTTTTGTTATATTCATAACCGTGTTTTGATAAAAATGAACTGATGGGTATTTTTTTACATCATTCAAAGCTATTTCTTTAAACTCTGCAGGTTTAATTCCATCACGTGTAAGAAATCCATGTGATTCCTGAGTCACGCGATTCCGATTTGTTCCATTATCAAATAGAACGACTTTTTTTCGAGACCTTCCTAAAATCAAACTTGCATTTAGCCCAGCGCCACCTGCACCAATAATTGCACAATCAAATAATTCCATCATGAAACTCTCCTTCATAAGTTGTTTAGAGTACATATTGTTTCGTTAAAAATTTTCATTTCGGTATATCACAACATGCATTCTAGCTCAAATTAAAGTTTAAAACAGAATGATTTTAAGCTATAATCACTTGAAAATTTATAGAAGTACAAAACCAAGAGCTTAGAGTGTAAAATTTCTAAGTTCATTAAGTTTATTTACAGACTTAAGAGACTCTTTATATCTCTGATTGTGCGAAAAAATAATGGTGGACTAAATCCACAACTATTTTTTCACCAGATCCGATATTTTTCTGTTTCTTAACTCATTCTCTAGTGTTTCCTCTGCAGATAGCATTACTTCTTTTATTACACACTTAGGATCGTTATATAAACAACAATCAAACAAAGACGATTTGCCTTCAATTGCATGTATTATATCTAAAAATGAAATATCTTCCCAATTCTGACTAAGTGTATAACCACCATTGGCACCAGATGCAGAATTAATCATTCCCTCTTTTACTAACTTAGTTAAGATTTTAGACAAATACGTTGGAGAAACATGTTGCATTTCAGCTAATTGTTGGACACCTACTGGTTTATCCGGTGTTTCCTTTGCGAGAAAAAGCATTGTGTGTAGTGCATAATTAGTAGCTTTAGAATATTTCATTACTGTTATTCACTCCAATAAAAGACTTTACATATCCATAATAGCATTGAATTTAAGTTATTTCAATATTTGTGTCTTCATGTTGGAAAAAGGATGTACTATTTCAGCCCTTTTGATATTAATTATCTAACTGGGTGTTTTATGTTTAAACAAGTAAGAAAAGTAAGTTAAATCCGCTGCATTCAGTCCATGAAGGATACCAACATAGTGTTCTCCCCCGAAAGCGCACTTTTTGCTAGGCTTTTACTTTTAAATCGATAGCAAGTAAACATAAAGTTTCAAACTTGACCAATTACCATTCCCTACCTCGATTGGTTTTCCAGTCATACGGCAAAATCTCTTTCAATAAAACAAACCTGTCATTTTCAACCTCTACAACAGCTTCTAAATTTTCTTTTGAAAGCTGACTGATCAACTCACGGCAGCGTCCACATGGTGGAACAGCATTTCCTTCCGAGTCAACTGCTACAAAAGCTTTTATTTGATATTCGCCATTTTTCAACATATCTGCGACCGCCGCATGCTCTGCACAAAAACCCATGGAACAAGCTGTATCTATACTAATCCCTGTATAGATATTACTATCTACGGTTTCAATCGCTGCACCAACACTTCCGTACTGAACAAAATCATTTAATTCTGTAGGTGAAGTAACCGCAGCTGCAATCTTTTTTAATTCTTTATAATTCATAAGTATAGGCTCCTTTTCTAGAAACATGAAATTACCAGACGAAACTATTTTTCTTGTAAATGTGTATGGAATGAAAATTTCTCGTATAAACCTTGGACCATTGATTTTTACCCGAAACGTATAAACTTAGCCAATCAATATTTGGCCCTACTTGAGAAAAATGCTGTGCCCGCTGCATTAGCTACTTTCCTACATCTTTACTTCGATGGTCTGGATGAACAACAACATTGGCAATATAGCATACATCGTTCTCTGATTTATAGTCAAATAAGTATAGCTTTAAGTACATTCCATTTCCCAAAACTTTTGGAGCTCCTCTACGGAAATTACCTTGTTAGGCAAAAATCCAATCGCTATTCTCGTTCATAATCACATTCCCCCTCGTATATTAGTAGTAAGAGCTCTTTCCGATAGAATTTCCAGTTGATCCGGACAACTGGGGAATCTGTTGGATTTCCTATAGGAGATA
>NZ_JBIWFQ010000045.1:0-29906 GCF_044763105.1 Lysinibacillus sp. NPDC096212
ACACCCGTTCCCATACCGAACACGGAAGTTAAGCTCTTTAGCGCCGATGGTAGTTGGGGGCTTCCCCCTGTGAGAGTAGGACGTCGCTAGGCAATGTAAACAGTCAGCTGAGTGCTGACTGTTTTTTTATAAAAAACCTTAATAATTTATCAATAATTCAACAAAACTTGCCTAAAATAAGACAGAGCTTAACGATCATTTATTCTAAATGTAGAAGAAATTAAAAAAGGCTATATTTTTCTCAGTGAAAAAAGGGCGAAAAGACTATCAGAGTTACTACCTTGAAAAATCTGAATTGTCTTTCTTTTATAAGTTTCTTGACAGTAGCTTAGCACGTTGTTAATCTTACAATTAATATTCTTTTAACTATAGGAGGACGTTACGAAAATGTGGGAAACTAAATTTGCCAAAGAAGGTTTAACTTTTGATGATGTATTATTAGTACCAGCGCATTCAGAAGTATTACCGAAAGATGTTGATTTATCAGTTCAACTAACACCGAAGATTAAATTAAATATTCCAATGATCAGCGCAGGCATGGATACAGTTACAGAGTCTAAAATGGCAATTGCTATGGCACGTCAAGGTGGTATCGGTATTATCCATAAGAACATGTCGATTGATGAGCAAGCTGAGCAAGTAGAAAAAGTAAAACGTTCTGAAAATGGTGTTATTACAAACCCATTTTTCTTAACTCCGACTCACCAAGTTTTCGATGCTGAGCATTTAATGGGTAAATACCGAATTTCTGGTGTACCAATTGTTGATAGTATGGAAAACCAAAAACTAGTAGGGATCATTACAAACCGCGACTTACGTTTCATTTCTGACTATTCTTTAAAAATTGAAGATGTTATGACAAAAGAAGATTTAATTACAGCTCCTGTTGGAACGACTCTAGAGGATGCTGAAAAGATTCTTCAACAATATAAAATCGAAAAGTTACCAATTGTAGATGAAGAAGGTAAATTAACTGGACTAATTACAATTAAGGATATTGAGAAGGTAATTGAGTTCCCTAACGCTGCAAAAGACATACATGGTCGTTTATTAGTAGGAGCAGCCGTTGGTGTTTCAAAAGATACAATGATACGTATTGAAAAGCTTGTTGAAGCACAAGTAGACATCGTAGTAATCGATACAGCTCACGGTCATTCTGAGGGTGTATTACAAACAATTCGCTCTATCCGTGAAGCTTATCCTGAGCTTGAAATTATCGCTGGTAACGTGGCAACAGCTGAAGGTGCACGCGCATTATTTGGGGCAGGTGCAGATGTAGTGAAAGTTGGTATTGGGCCTGGATCTATTTGTACTACTCGTGTCGTAGCTGGTGTAGGTGTACCACAAATTACAGCTGTTTACGATTGTGCAACAGTAGCTCGTGAGCTTGGTAAAACAATTATTGCTGATGGAGGCATTAAATACTCTGGAGATATCGTAAAAGCTCTTGCAGCAGGTGGTAACGTTGTAATGCTTGGTTCACTTCTTGCAGGTACTTCTGAATCTCCTGGTGAAACTGAAATCTTCCAAGGTCGTCGCTTCAAAGTATACCGTGGTATGGGTTCAATTGGAGCTATGGAAAAAGGTTCAAAAGATCGATACTTCCAAGAAGATGCGAAAAAATTAGTACCAGAGGGTATTGAAGGTCGTCTTCCATACAAAGGACCACTAGCAGATACAATTTATCAACTAATCGGTGGTATTCGTGCAGGTATGGGCTATTGCGGTTCAGCTAACCTTGAGTTCTTACGTGAAAATGCTCAATTTGTTCGTATGACAGGTGCAGGTCTACGTGAATCACATCCACATGATGTACAAATCACAAAAGAATCACCAAACTATTCGATGTAATATATTACTAGCAACTTTTATGCTCTCGAATCGTCTACAAAGATGACACGAGAGCATTTTTTTATGATATAGAGTGCGCACGGAAGTTACTATATATGATAAAATGTCGAGGACAAGATTATTTTTTGGAGGGCTTTAAAGGTGAAAAAGACAATGAACACTGTCATTCGCTTACTCCTAATTCCTGTTTTGTTATTTAGTGTTTTAGCAGGTATTCCGGCGAAGGCAAATGCAGAAACAGATTTAGGACTACATGTGGATGCTGCAATTTTAATTGACGCAGATTCAGGAAAAATTTTATATGAACAAAATGCAGATACTTCACTAGGTATTGCAAGTATGACAAAAATGATGACTGAATACCTGTTATTGGATGCAATTGATGCAGGTACAGTTAAGTGGGATCAGGAATATCACGTAACTGATTATACGTATAAAATGTCTCAAAACCGTGCATTAAGTAACGTACCATTGCGTAGAGATGGAACTTACAAAATTAAAGAATTATATGAGGCAATGGCAATTTACTCTGCAAATGCTGCTACAGTCGCTATAGCAGAAACAATTGCGGGTACTGAAACTGAGTTTCTAAAGCTAATGAATAAAAAGGCAGAAGAGCTTGGTCTTAAAGGCTATAAATTCGTAAACTCTACTGGTCTTAACAATGCAGATTTATTTGGTATGCAGCCAGCTGGTACTGGACCAAATGATGAAAACGTAATGCCTGCTAAATCTGTAGCTAAATTAGCATATCATTTACTAAAAGATCATCCAGACGTATTAAAAACGTCTAAAATTGCAGAAAAGAAGTTCCGTGAAGGTACAGATGATAGCATCGACATGATAAACTGGAACTATATGTTGCCGGAATTAGCGTACAAATATGAAGGCGTTGACGGATTAAAAACAGGTACAACAGACTTTGCGGGTCATTGCTTTACAGGTACAGCAGAGCGCAATGGTACACGTTTAATTTCTGTAGTTATGAAGGCTGTGGGAGAGGATCCAAAAAAAGCGCGCTTCGATGAAACAGCTAAATTGTTTAACTATGGTTTCTCACAATTCTCGAAACAAGAAATTATTCCTGCGAACTATAAGTTTAAAGATCAAGAAACAGTAAAAGTTACGAAAGGTAAAGAAAACAAAGTAGCGATTGCTGTTAAAGAACCAGTTTCATTTATGGTCAAGTCATCTGAGAAAGATTTATATAAACCTAAACTAGTTTTAGATAAAAAGAGTCTTGAAGCAGAGGTTAAGAAGGGTACCGTTGTCGGAAAGTTAGTTCTTGAACGCTCAGAAGGCACAGATTACGGTTTTATTGACGGTAAGGACCTTAAAGCTGATGTTGTCACTACAGAGGCTGTAGAGCGTGCTGGTGGCATCTCATTATTCTTCCAAGGTGTTGGTAGCTTCTTCGGGAACTTATGGAATGGTATTACTGACTTTGTTGGTGGCTTATTTTAACAATTAATGTATAAAGAACATGTAGGTGTTTTAAAACATCTACATGTTCTTTTTCACATTTTTACGCTTTACTGCATACGCTATTAGGCGAAAGGATGTGGCTAAATGTGTGGCATTACAGGATGGGCTAGCTTTCAAAAGGATTTAAGAACAAGTAATGAAATTCTAAAGTTAATGACGCAAACGTTAAATAAACGAGGGCCAGATGATGAAAATATTTGGTGTAGTGAGCATATTGCATTTGGCCATCGTCGGCTAGCCGTCATAGATTTAATCGGTGGGAAGCAACCGATGAAAAAAGTACACGATGGTGCAAACTATGTCATTACATATAATGGCGAGCTTTATAATACAGAAGAATTAAGGAAAGAGCTGCAAAAGAGAGGGCATCTTTTTACAACACATTCAGATACGGAAGTATTATTAACTGCTTATATTGAATGGAAAGAGCAGTGTGTTGATTTTTTAAATGGAATTTTCGCTTTTGGTATATGGGATGAACAATCACAATCTCTGTTTTTATGCAGAGACCGACTAGGTGTAAAGCCTTTATTTTACACAGAACAACAAGACGGCTTACTTTTTGCATCCGAAGTGAAAGCATTATTAGCTCATCCATTGATTAAAACAACCGTTAATATGGAAGGGCTAGCAAATATTATGGCTGTAGGACCGTCCAGAACGCCCGGAAAATCACCTTTTCAAAATATTAATGAGCTACGTCCAGGATATGCAATGCGTTTCTCTAGAGAGGGTATACGAGTTTGGCAGTATTGGCAGTTACAGAGTAAACATCATGAAGAGTCATTAGAGGAGACAATCGATCATGTCCGTTTTTTACTAACGGATGCTATTGAACGACAGCTTGTTTCAGACGTACCAATCTGTACATTTCTTTCAGGGGGATTAGATTCCAGCATTATTACTGGCATTGCTGCAAACATGTTTCAGCAACAAAATAAAGGCAAACTCCATACGTACTCTATAGACTATGAGGATAATGAACGTTTTTTTAACCCACATGCTTTTCAAACATCCACAGATACGTATTGGATTCAAAAAATGACAGATACCTTTAGTACAACACACCATGCAGAGGAAATTTCCCAACAGCAATTAATCGATTTCTTAATAGAATCTGTCATCGTTAGAGATTCACCAGGGATGGCAGATGTAGATTCATCGTTATTATGGTTTTGTCGAGAAATTAAAAAGGATTTTACCGTTGCGCTATCAGGTGAATGTGCAGATGAAATTTTCGGTGGCTATCCATGGTTTACAGAAACGACTACAGGTTTTCCGTGGATTCGTTCATTGTCTGAAAGATCAACAATGTTACAAGAGCGATGGCGTAAGAAATTAAAAGTTGAATCATATGCACAACAGACTTATTCACAAACAATTGCTGAAGTACCATATCTTGAAGGAGAGAGTATTGAGGAAGTAAGGCAACGAGAAATGTTTTATTTGAATATGGTATGGTTTATGCAAACATTGCTGGAACGAAAAGACCGTATGAGCATGGGGGCGAGTCTTGAAGTTCGAGTGCCGTTTGCAGATCATCGTCTTGTGGAATATACGTGGAATATTCCTTGGGAAATGAAAAATTTAGATGGTATGGAGAAGGGTTTACTTCGTAAAGCAATGCAACATTTATTGCCAGAAGAAGTTTTATATCGGAAAAAGAATCCGTACCCTAAAACGTATCATCCAATTTATACAGCAGGCATTCAAAAATGGCTCAGAGACATAATGGAGGACAAAAATTCAATTCTTTATGAATTATTTGAACGACAGAAACTAATAGAGCTAATTGAATCGGGTGGCAGTTCTTTCAAAGTTCCTTGGTATGGACAATTAATGGCAGGTCCACAGCTTTTAGCTTATCTGGGTCAAATTCATACATGGTTTGAACTTTATAATATCCAGCTAATTGAATCATAAGAATGAAGATAAAAGAAACACCAACCAACCTTTTAACGTGAGGTTGCTTGGTGTTTTTTCTGTATATCCCAACAGTTCATTAGCTTTTCGATAGAAGGTTCAATTTCATGCACAGGTATGCCTCCAAAACCTAGTAAAAATTGAGCTTTTGAGGGTGCGGAGTAATCCAGGCGATAATCAGATAATGGATAGATTCTGATTTCCGCATTGGAAGCAAGCTGCTGTAATTGCTTTTCAGACAAAGTATGTTGGACATCGAGTAAAATATGCATTCCTGCTTGCTCACCAGTGATGTTAATTTGATTAGAATAGTTTTCTAAAATAGAAGTGAGTTTTTCATGTTTTTTTCGATAAATCTTTCTCATTCGATTTAAATGCTTTGCAAAATGGCCGTCACGCATAAAATTAGCTACAATATGTTGATCGAAACGAGGTACTGTTGATGAATAGTAATTAAATACATCATTATAAGCAACAAGTAATTTTGGTGGAAGTACAAAATAAGCGACGCGCAAGGACGGCATTAATGATTTTGTAAATGTACTCATATAAATTACTTTATCATTTCGATCTAATGCATGAAGTGCAGGAATTGGTTTTCCAGTATAACGAAATTCAGAATCATAATCATCTTCAATAATGTATCGAGAGGAGCTTTGTGAGGCCCAATTTAAAGCCTGTGCACGTCTTGTAGCCGATAATACTGCTCCTGTAGGGAATTGGTGAGATGGCGTGATATAAACAACGTCAGCGCTAGTTTTTTCGAGCTCATGAATGACAATTCCTTCATCATCGACCGCAATTGGATAGACTTTTCGTTTATGCTGGGAAAACATACGATGCACAGCTGGATATCCAGGGTTTTCAAGGGCAAAACAAGTATTGTCACTAAAGAGTCGCAAAATCATTGGTAGAAGCTGTTCTGTTCCTGAACCGATGACAATTTGCTCGGGACTACAAACAACCCCGCGTGATTGAAATAAATAATTAGCAATCTCCGTTCGCAAAGATCGTTCTCCCTGAGGCTCACCTGTTAATAATAATTCCTTTGAGGCATCATCAAAGAGCTCTTTCGCATATTTCCGCCATGTTTGAAAAGGGAAGGCATCAATATCGATGGAACCAGGATTAAAATCTATCTTGTACAATTTTTTCTTAGGTTGTTCGTTTAAGGAAGTTATTGTTTCCTGCTGAATATACGGAAGCTCGTCAATTTCCTCTACAAAATAACCGACACGGGATTTAGACATAATATACCCTTCAGCAAGTAGCTGTGCATATGCAATTTCAATTGTTGTTTGTGAAATATTCAAAAAATCGGCTAATTTTCTTTTTGATGGTAATTTTTCTCCTACTGCTATTTTTTTTGTAATAATAGCTTCTTTAATGCCGCTATAAAGCTGATCGTAGAGCGGTTTCCCACCATTTTTTTCTAGTTGAAATAATAGCATGTCCATGTGCATTAATTCTCCTGACCTTACGATTATTTTATAAACTGGATATTTTTATATGGTCAATTTCAATTATACTAAATTTCATCATAAAGGTGGAGGTTAGAAATCATGAAACAAACAGGTACAGAATTAGTTAAGCGCGGGATGGCGGAAATGCAAAAGGGTGGCGTCATTATGGATGTCATTAATGCAGAACAAGCGAAAATTGCGGAAGCGGCAGGAGCTGTAGCTGTCATGGCATTAGAACGAGTACCATCAGACATTCGCAAGGCGGGGGGAGTTGCACGTATGGCTGATCCTCGTATTGTCGAGGAGGTATTGGGGGCAGTATCCATTCCTGTCATGGCTAAAGCACGTATTGGACATATTGTAGAAGCAAGAGTGTTAGAAGCAATGGGTGTCGATTATATTGATGAAAGTGAAGTATTAACTCCAGCAGATGAAGAGTTTCATTTATTAAAAAGTGATTACAAAGTGCCCTTTGTTTGTGGCTGTCGTGATTTAGGTGAAGCCGCTCGACGCATAGGTGAGGGTGCTTCCATGTTACGAACTAAAGGGGAACCGGGGACAGGTAATATTGTAGAGGCAGTTCGTCATATGCGTAAAGTGAATGCGCAAGTACGTAAGGTAGTTGGTATGACAGAGGATGAATTAATGACAGAAGCTAAATTGCTTGGTGCTCCTTTTGAATTATTAAGAGAAATTAAGCGTCTTGGCCGTTTACCAGTAGTGAATTTTGCAGCAGGTGGAGTTGCTACACCTGCTGATGCAGCATTAATGATGGAGCTTGGAGCTGACGGTGTATTTGTTGGTTCTGGTATTTTTAAATCAGAAAACCCAGAGAAATTTGCTCGTGCAATTGTTGAGGCTACTACGCATTATAAGGACTACAAGCTAATTGCTGAAATTTCAAAAGAGCTAGGTGTTCCGATGAAAGGCATCGATATTGCACAGCTTAGTCAAAATGAGCGTATGCAAGAGCGAGGCTGGTAAGATGAAGCGAATCGGTGTTTTAGCATTACAGGGAGCGGTACGAGAGCATGTGCAAATGTTAGAGTTTCTTGGATGCGAAGCGGTCTTAGTAAAACAAAGAGCTGATTTAGAGAAGCTTGATGGACTTGTCTTGCCTGGTGGAGAAAGCACAACGATGCGGAAATTACTGAATCGCTATGAGCTATTAGAGCCAATCCGCACACTTGCAAAGCAAGGTTTACCGATGTTTGGAACATGTGCAGGATTGATTTTATTGGCAAAGGAATTAGTAGATTATGAGTCACATTTAGCTGTAATGGATGTGGTAGTTGCACGGAATTCTTATGGACGCCAGGTAGATAGTTTTGAGGTTAAGCTCGACATACCTGAAATAGGTGCTGCCATTCCGGCTGTCTTTATACGTGCGCCACATATTGTTTCCGTAGGTGAAGGTGTTGAAATATTAGCAGAGCATGACGGGAAAATCGTGTTAGCGAAAGACAATCATTTATTAGGATGTTCCTTCCATCCTGAATTAACATCAGATGCACGAATTCTTGAATATTTTGTATCTTCTATGGTATGACTTGCAAAATTTCACTTCATATAGTACAGTATGGATAAAATTTAAATAACTGAACACGATGATGGGAAGTAGTAGCAAGCACGTTTTTTTTAGAGAGTCAGCGGGTGGTGGAAGCTGATAAAGGCACTTGTGAATCCGTCCTGGAGTTGCGCAGTCGAAGTTAATGAAGTAGGCTGTCGCCGGCTGAAATGCCGTTATGAGATAAGTGGATTAGACTAAGTACAAAGTGTCTAATCAATTAGGGTGGCAACGCGGGTAGCTCTCGTCCCTTTTTGGGGATGAGGGCTTTTTTGTGTTTTCTACTAAATATTTTCCCATCATTAAGAATCTACTGGAGGTATGACGATGTTAGATATTAAACGCGTGCGCGACAATTTCGCGGAAATTAAAGAAATGCTATTAACACGTAATGAGGATTTAGGAAACTTAGATGACTTTGAACAATTAGATGCAAAGCGTCGTGAATTAATTGCAAAAACAGAAGAACTTAAAGCTGAACGTAATAAAGTATCTGAGCAAATTTCGATCATGAAGCGTAATAAAGAAAATGCGGATGAAGTGATTGCACGTATGCGTCAAGTTGGCGATGAAATTAAAGATCTAGATGTCCAATTAAATGATGTAGAAGAACGCTTTAAAGATATGATGATGCGTTTACCAAACATTCCACATGCATCTGTACCAGTTGGCACAACAGAGGACGATAATGTAGAGGAATATACTTGGGGTGAGATTCCAACATTTGATTTCGACATTAAAGCACACTGGGATATCGCTACAGATTTAAAAATTGTAGACTTTGAACGTGGTGCAAAAGTGACTGGTAGTCGTTTCTTATTCTATCGTGGCCTTGGTGCTCGTTTAGAACGTGCATTAATGACGTTTATGATGGACTTACATGCGGAAGAGCATGGTTATGAAGAAATGCTACCACCTGTAATTGTCAATCGTGATAGCTTAACAGGTACAGGACAACTACCTAAATTTGAAGAAGATGTCTTTAAATTAGATGACACAGATTATTTCATGATTCCAACAGCAGAAGTACCTGTGACAAACTTCTATCGTGATGAAATTTTAACAGCTGAAGCATTACCACATGGCTTTGCGGCATATAGTGCATGCTTCCGTTCAGAAGCAGGTTCTGCAGGTCGCGATACACGTGGTTTAATTCGCCAACACCAATTCAACAAAGTAGAATTAGTACGCTTTGTAAAACCAGAAGAATCTTATGAACAGCTAGAACTTTTAACAGGTCATGCAGAAAAAGTACTGCAATTATTAGGATTACCATACCGCAAACTAAAAATGTGTACAGCTGATTTAGGTTTTACTGCAGCGAAAAAGTACGACTTAGAGGTTTGGATTCCAGCTCAAAATATGTACCGCGAAATCTCTTCATGCTCTAACTTTGAAGATTTCCAAGCACGCCGAGCAAATATTCGCTTCCGTCGTGAACCAAATGCAAAACCGGAGTATGTACACACATTAAACGGTTCAGGTCTCGCAATCGGTCGTACAGTAGCAGCAATCCTAGAAAACTATCAGCAACAAGATGGAAGCGTAGTGATTCCAGAAGTATTAAGACCGTATATGGGCGGAAAAGAAGTAATTGCGCCGAAATAAACTGAGTCGAAAGCGAAGCGGCAGACTCAAGCCGACGGAAGCGTAGTGATTCCTGAGGTATTAAGACCATATATGGGCGGAAAAGAAGTAATCGCGCCAAAGTAAATTGAGTCGATAAATAAAAGAAAAACTACTGTTGAAAAATTTCATCTCAACAGTAGTTTTTCTTTTTTTAAAGTAGGTTAGCGAGGTCGAACTCGATGTTTCACAGAGAAATTATGTTCATTAGAAAGTAAGTAAATAACGCCCTCTATAAAACCTATAAAGGCTGGAATATATGTCCAGAAGAAGATGAGGTACAATATACCTTGTCCAATTTTCCCTAAATAAAATTTATGGATTCCGATTCCACCTAAAAAGATAGCAAGTACCCCTGCGACCGTTTTATTTTTTATTGGCCAAGAAGGGTCGATGCCATCATACATAGGAGCTGAATATTGAGGCTGTGTTTGATATACAGGCTGTGATTGCTGTTGATAGACTGGTTGTTGCACAGTTTGCTGTTCTTTTTGGAAATTGAATTTTTCACCACAATATTTACATTGAGCTAATGTGACATCAGCTGCTGCACCACATTGTGGACATTCGATATTTTTCATGTCGATATCTCCTGATTAATGGTATTTGTTTAATTTACATTTTCCGATGTATTGTTTTTAATTACACTGTTATGATTATCTATTGAATTGATTCGACTGGAGCACCGCAGTTATTACAAAATTTCGAAGTAACGTCTAGTTCTTGTCCACATGAACAAACAGGCTTGTGTAAACTAGTTCCACAAGAAGAACAGAATTTTGATGATTCTTCGTTTTCACTCTGACAAGAATGACATGTAATGACCTTTAGCGTTAAATTTTCACCGCATAAATTGCAAAACTTACTAGTAGACAAAATGTTACCGTGGCAAGAAGGACATATTTTATGTGTAACATTATTGTTAGGCTGTTGTACTTGTTGATTCATCATAGTCACCATACCTTGCCCTACGCCTAATCCAACTCCACTTGTAGCAAATAATCCAGCTACTCCATTCTCATTTGATGCAGCAGATTCATATATATCAAAGCTACGTTGTGTTACATAACGATTGTCACCCATAATTTCGAACTTAGCTTTATCTTGTAAAATTTCATTTATTTTATCGAAATCTTCCTCTGGGAAATTAATTGATTGAATATGGAAATGGGCCATTATAAAACCATACGCATTGAATTCTTCAGATATTTTTTCTTTTAAACTATTTGAAATATTATGAAGCTCTGTTGTTATTTCTAGTGCAGAGATTTTCTCATTAATAATTTTATTTGCAAGTTCAGTTTTTATGGATGTAATAAGAGAACCTTTAAAGTAATCTTGTACTTTTTCGAAACTAACAATATCATCTTTATTCATAGAGCCTATAACTTCTGTAAAGAATAATAAATAGTCATCAAGGCGAAGAGCCAATTGTCCAAATGCTCGTATACGTAATTTTACAAAGTATTTCGGGTCAATTAGTTGAATAGGATCAGAGGTTCCCCAATATAAATCTAATTTTACCGTTAGATTTATAAAGTAGATTTCTGCTGAAAAAGGTGTATCCCCTCCATAAGCAAAATTCACAACATGATGAAGTAATGGTAAGTTATTGGTTGATAAAACATGTGTGCCTGAATTAAATACATCACATATTTGCCCACCCTTTACAAAAATGGCTACTTGACCTTCGTTGACGATAAGTGTAGTACCTAACACTAGCTTTTCATTCGGATGCTTGTAGATTAACCAATCGCGTGAGCGTAAACCATCGAACTTCACTCTATCAAAAATAGGCATTAAAACATTACCTCCCTGTTAATTCCCTTTTAAATTAAATTATTACTAGTTATATTTTCCCTTTTCAGTTTATGCATGTCAATGGTTTATCTGTATTGAAATTTTTCTTTAGGTTAGCCAGTAATGTACTTGCTATATCGCTTTTTCCATTTCTTTAGATTGCGTATTTAAAAACATTATTGTTATGAATATGTTGTCGCTATTACGACATATTTCATATATATGCTATCCCCTAATCATAGAAAAGAAGGTGCCTCAATCTGAGACACCTTCTTTGTATGTGAAATTTTTAAAATTCTTCATTTTCAACAACTAACGCTTGTCGCGCCTTTTTCTCAGCCTTTTTCCGTTCGCGTAAAGCTCGGAAAAAATCGGTTAAGATTTGTCCACATTCCTCAGCTAAAATTCCTTCCGCTACTTCACATTCATGGTTAAAGCGCGCATCGTTTAATAACCGATAGAGTGAATCTACACAACCTGCTTTTATATCTCTTGCACCATATACGACACGTGGCACACGAGATTGCAAAATTGCACCTGCACACATAGGGCAAGGTTCAAGTGTCACATAGAGTGTTGTTTTTTCAAGGCGCCAGCTACCTATTTTTTTACAAGCCTCTTGAATAACCATTAATTCAGCGTGCGTCGTTGCATTTTGTGTTGTTTCTCGTAAATTATGAGCCCGTGCAATAATCTCTCCATCGTATACAAGCACAGCTCCTATTGGCACTTCTCCAAGTAAAGCTGCTTTCTTAGCTTCTTCCAGTGCACTGTTCATAAACAATCGGTCTGTTTCAAAAATATCCACTATGATCTCTCCTTATCACTTAGTGTATCTTGCTTAATTGACAATTGCTACTATCAAATATGTCTCGGCATAATTGGCCGGATTAAGTAGTAAGAAGTTAAAACGTTGACATTTCCAATACAACCATTTATATTTATATATGAATACATGCTCATATATAAATATAAAAAGGTTAGGGGTAAACTAAATGGATGAAAAATTACAAAATACAGAGGTTCAGATTAACAAAGAGCAACATTTAGATGAAGAAACGCTATTCGTCGTGTCTCAAACATTTAAAGCATTAAGTGATCCGACAAGAATTCGCATTTTAAATTTATTATGTACGGATGAACATTCAGTCAACGACATTGCTGAAATTTTAGATTTAGGTCAATCAACAGTTTCACATCAGTTACGTTTTTTGAAAAATTTACGGTTAGTGAAATATAGAAGAGAGGGCACAACCTTATATTATTCAACAGATGATGATCACATTATGAATTTATTGAAGCAAGCTATTGAGCATGCTGCACATAACTAGAGTTAATGGAGGGATAAAACATGGGACATAATCATGATCATGGCCATACACATGGCGCAAATAAAAAGATATTAATACTATCATTTATTATTATTACGAGTTATATGATTGTTGAAGCAATTGGTGGCTATTTAACTAATAGTTTGGCTCTTTTATCAGATGCAGGACATATGTTAAGTGACTCCATTTCATTAGCGATAGCCTTACTTGCTTTTATGTTTGGAGAAAAGGCAGCAAGCTATAGTAAAACATACGGTTATAAACGATTTGAAATTTTAGCAGCAGTATTAAATGGTGTGACTTTAATTTTAATTGCTTTATTCATTTTCTATGAAGCAATAGAACGTTTTGCAAATCCACCAGAAGTGGCAACAACAGGCATGTTGATTATTAGTACAATCGGTCTTTTGGTAAATATTTTGGTAGCTTGGATTATGATGCGCGGCAGTGATACAAAAGATAATTTAAATATGCGTGGAGCTTATTTACACGTATTAAGTGATATGCTTGGATCTGTAGGAGCCATCGTTGCCGCACTATTAATGATGTTCTTTGGTTGGGGTTGGGCTGATCCACTTGCGAGTGTTATTGTTGCCGCATTAGTATTGCGAAGCGGATACTATGTAACGAAGGCTGCTATCCATGTTCTAATGGAAGGAACACCTTCAAACGTTGATGTTCAAGAGATCATACAAACTATTGTACAAACAAACGGCGTTCATAGCATTCATGATTTACACATTTGGACAATAACAAGTGGAGCAAATGCACTTTCATGTCATGCAGTTGTTGATGATCACCTAATAATTGCGGATAGTGAGAATATATTACGAGAAATTGAACATAATCTTGAGCATAAGGGCATAAAGCATGTAACGATTCAATTGGAAACAGTAGCGCACAAGCACGATAATTCAATTTTGTGTACAATAAAAAATGAGCAGTCGAATCATCACCACCATCATCATTAACTAAATTAAAAATTTTAAGCTTTACATACCCTTCTTGGGTATAGTATGATGATTATGAAGTAGGAGGTGCATTTAATGGAGGATATAGTGAAAGAGGATGCTTGTCATACAGAGGAAGCTACGTCGTGTCGAAAAAGCCATCACCCTGAACGCGTAAAAAAAGATTTAACGACTCGTTTGAATCGAGTTGAAGGTCAAATCCGAGGTATTAAAGGGATGATTGAAAAAGACGTTTACTGTGATGATATTATTACGCAACTGTCTGCCACGCAGTCTGCTTTAAATAGCGTAGCGAAGATATTATTAGAAGGTCATTTAAAGGGATGTGTAGTAGATCGCCTATCAGAAGGTGATGAAGCAGTGTTAGACGAATTAGTAGTGACTATCCAAAAATTAATGAAGAAGTAAAATTTTTTAATAAATATATACCCCTATATAGTATCTAAATTAAAGGAGAGATATTTTATGCAAAACGTAGCTTTAAACGTACAAGGAATGTCATGTGGACATTGTGTAAACTCAGTGGAAAAAAGTGTTGGAGCATTAGCTGGCGTTGAACAAGTAAAAGTAAACTTAGCTGATGGTTTAGTAGATGTAGCATTTGACGAAACACAAGTATCTCTAGACCAAATTAAAGAAGCAATCGACGATCAAGGCTATGACGTTAAATAATATAAGTAGGGTGCTCTTGTAGCACTCTCTTATTTTCAGTTTTATATACCCCTGGTTGGTATATAGAGAGGAGAAATGATCATGAGTTCGGAAATAAAAGAAGCGAATTTGCAAATTACAGGTATGACATGTGCAGCCTGTGCGACTCGTATAGAAAAAGGTTTAAATAAAATGGATGGTGTAGAACAAGCGACAGTTAATTTAGCTCTTGAAAAATCATCCATTAAATATGATTCGACAAAATTAAATGAAGAAGATTTTGAAAAGAAAATTGAAGCACTTGGTTATGGTATCGTGAAACAAAAAGCGGAATTCAACATTACAGGCATGACATGTGCAGCCTGTGCTACACGTATAGAGAAGGGTTTAAATAAACTAGCAGGTGTATCCTCTGCGAACGTTAACTTAGCACTCGAAAAAGCTACTATTGAATTTAATCCATCTGAGGTGGCGATTGCAGATATCATTGCAAAAGTTGAGAAATTAGGATATGAGGCTCATCAAAAAGTAGATGAGCGAGAAACTGCGGATCATCGTGAACAGGCCATTAAACAACAGCAGAAAAAATTTATTTTATCGGCCATTCTTTCATTACCATTACTGTGGACGATGGTAGGACATTTTTCATTTACATCATTTTTATATGTCCCTGAATTTTTAATGAATCCGTGGGTACAAATGGTGTTGGCTACTCCTGTTCAATTTATCATTGGGAAGCAATTTTATGTGGGAGCCTATAAAGCTTTACGCAATGGTAGTGCCAATATGGATGTACTTGTAGTAATGGGAACATCTGCGGCGTATTTTTATAGCGTATATCAAGCAATTATTACTGCGGGGTCACATCATGCCCCTCACCTATATTTTGAAACGAATGCCGTATTAATTACTTTAATTTTATTAGGTAAATTATTTGAGGCAAAAGCAAAAGGTCGCTCATCTGAAGCAATCAAAAAATTAATGGGCCTTCAGGCAAAAACGGCCATCGTTGTTCGTGACGGTGTAGAGAAAGAGGTACCGTTAGAAGAAGTAGTCATTGGTGACATTATTTTAGTGAAGCCTGGTGAAAAAATTCCTGTTGATGGTGAGGTATTAGAAGGAACGACAGCTGTAGATGAATCGATGTTAACAGGGGAAAGTTTACCTGTTGATAAAAAGCAAGGTGATTTATTATTCGGTTCTACTATTAATAAAAATGGCTTTATTAAAATGACAGCGACTAAAGTCGGTCGCGATACAGCCTTAGCTCAAATTATTAAAGTTGTAGAAGATGCACAAGGCTCCAAAGCGCCAATCCAGCGTTTAGCAGACCAAATTTCGGGCGTCTTTGTACCAATCGTTGTTGGCATTGCGCTTGTCACGTTTTTAATTTGGATTATTTGGGTACGACCTGGTGAATTTACGCCAGCACTTGAAGTATTAATTGCAGTTCTCGTTATCGCTTGTCCATGCGCGCTTGGATTAGCAACGCCAACGTCTATTATGGCGGGCTCTGGTCGTGCGGCGGAATTCGGTATTTTATTTAAAGGTGGGGAGCATTTAGAGCAAACGCAAAGCATTGATACAGTAGTTGTTGATAAAACAGGTACTGTAACACACGGCAAACCCGTATTAACGGATGTTGTGCTAGCGGCAAATCAAGACGAAGCACGCTTTTTATCGTTAATTGGTGCGGCTGAGAAGCAATCAGAGCATCCGTTAGCAGAGGCAATTGTTCAAGGAATTGCTGATCGCGGTATTAATCTAGGAGATGTTCAATTCTTTGAAGCAATACCAGGTTACGGTGTGCAAGCGACTGTCTCTGGTCAAGGCGTTGTCATCGGTACACGTAAATTGATGCAACAATACGGTATTCATATTGATGATATCCTACCAACAATGGAACAATTAGAGGAAAACGGTAAAACGGCCATGTTAGCTGCAATTAACGGTCAGTATGCTGGTCTAGTTGCGGTTGCTGATACAGTGAAGGATACTTCAAAAGAAGCGGTTAGTCGTCTACAAGAAATGGGCATTACCGTTATTATGATGACAGGTGATAATGAACGTACAGCACAAGCTATTGGAGCAGAAGTTGGTGTGAATCATGTGATTGCTGAAGTTCTTCCAGAAGGCAAAGCGAATGAAGTGAAAAAACTGCAAGCTACAGGTAAAAAAGTAGCGATGGTTGGTGATGGCATTAACGATGCACCAGCACTTGCGACAGCGAATATAGGAATGGCGATTGGTACCGGTACAGACGTGGCCATGGAAGCAGCGGATATTACGCTAATTCGTGGCGATTTAAACAGTATTGCGGATGCTATCATCATGAGCCGTAAAACAATGCGCAACATTAAGCAAAACTTATTCTGGGCATTTGCTTACAATTCATTAGGTATTCCAATTGCCGCAATCGGTTTACTAGCTCCATGGGTAGCAGGTGCAGCGATGGCATTTAGTTCCGTATCTGTCGTTTTAAATGCACTGCGTTTACAGCGAGTTAAATTATAAGGGTAACGATAGATCCACTTTGAGTGGGTCTATTTTTTTATTTATTTCAGCGGATGTCAAAGAATTGGTTTTGGCCTCCTATTTTAATAGAGAAATAGTTTGGTTCTGTTTTTCACTTTCTCACTATGATACAATGAAAAGCACTGATTTATTTCCTAAGCCTCTGGACGCAATTATGCCGAGGCATAATTGATATAATTATACAAACCTCGAGGACGGGGCAATTGACGATAGAATCCATAGAACATAAAGGAGGAGCTTCTGGTGACGATTCCATTTGTTACGGTAGAAGGTCCGATTGGTGTTGGTAAAACCTCTTTATCTAAAGAGCTTGCAACAACATTTAATTACCATCTATTAAAAGAAATAGTAGACGAAAACCCTTTTCTAAATAAGTTTTATGAAAATATAGAGGAATGGAGTTTCCAGACGGAAATGTTCTTCCTATGTAATCGCTATAAACAATTATCAGATATAAAAAAATTTCGTTTAATGCATGATAAACCTGTTGTAGCAGACTACCACATTTTTAAAAATTTAATATTTGCCAAGCGTACATTGCTACCAACTGAGTATGATAAATACGAAGAAATTTATAAAATATTAACGAAAGATATGCCTGTTCCAAATGTAGTTGTTTATTTACATGCCAGTGTTGATACGCTGATGAAACGTATTGCGATGCGTGGTCGTGAATTTGAAAAAATGATTTCACGAGATTACATGGAGCAACTAGTGGCAGATTATCATTCCTTTATCGAGCATTTTGAGAACATGCATCCCGAAATTCCTGTTATTCGATTTAATGGTGATCAGCTTGATTTCGTAAAAAATCCAAATGATTTGACATATGTTTTACAAACAATAAAGGACACGTTACAACAAAGGAGCTTGCAACAATGAATTTGAGAGAGAAATATGGTATTCCTCCACAAACGGTCATTACAATTGCTGGTACGGTTGGAGTAGGGAAGTCAACAATGACAAAGGCGTTGGCAGAGGCGTTAAATTTCCGTACTTCATTTGAAAAGGTGGATACTAACCCATATTTAGATAAATTTTATGAGGACTTTGAAAAATGGAGCTTCCATTTACAGGTGTATTTTTTAGCGGAGCGTTTTAAGGAACAGAAACGAATCTTTGAATATGGCGGCGGGTTTATTCAAGATCGCTCCATCTACGAAGATACAGGCATTTTTGCTAAGATGCACTATGACAAAGGTACAATGAGCCCAACAGATTACGAGACGTATACAAATTTATTTGATGCGATGGTGATGACACCGTACTTCCCTCATCCAGATTTACTTGTCTATCTAGAGGGGCCAATTGATGCTGTAATCGGTCGTATTCAAGAGCGTGGACGTACAATGGAGCAACAAACACCGAATGATTATTGGATTGAAATGCATGACCGCTATGAGAACTGGATCAATAATTTTAATTCATGCCCAGTTCTACGTTTAGATATTAATGATTATGATTTATTAAAAAATCCTGACGCAATTGAATCAATTGTGAGCCGCATCAGTCATATGCTAAAACAAACAAGCCATTTACGTAAATAGAAGGTGTATTAAAGCTTATATTTCTAAAACGATTAGGAAGATAAATTTTGGCGTTCTGGCCGAAAGCGCAGCGACGTGCAGAAACAAGTAATTGAAGAAAATAAATGATCAAAAGACGTGAGACAATATGTAACCTATTGTGTCACGTCTTTTGAGTAGGAGGGATTGTTATAAGAATAGCGGTGTATTGCGGTTCTGGCTTAGGCATAAACCCAATTTATGCAGAGAAAGCAGCCGAGTTAGGAACTGTATTAGCTCAAAATGGTCATGGTGTCGTTTATGGTGGTTCGAAAACAGGACTAATGGGGAAAGTTGCAGATGCAGTATTAGAAGCTGGAGGAGATGTTATTGGCGTGATGCCAACTCATTTACAGCAGCGGGAAGTAGCACATGCCTCGTTAACAGAGATTCATTTTGTTGAGTCTATGCATGTACGTAAAGCCAAAATGGTAGAGTTAGCAGATGCTTTTATAGCTTTACCAGGTGGTGGTGGGACAATGGACGAATATTTTGAAGTGTTTACGTGGGCACAAATTGGACTACATGAAAAACCTGTAATT
The DNA here is from genome assembly GCF_044763105.1 of Lysinibacillus sp. NPDC096212. Classification (NCBI taxonomy): domain Bacteria; kingdom Bacillati; phylum Bacillota; class Bacilli; order Caryophanales; family Bacillaceae; genus Lysinibacillus; species Lysinibacillus sp. NPDC096212. The sequence continues at coordinate 19,311 of NZ_JBIWFQ010000045.1, forward strand.
TTATATAATATAAATAATTTTTATGATGCGCTTTTACAACAACTTCAGAAAATGCTTGAAGAAGGTTTTATACGAACTGAGCAAAAGTCACTTGTTCATGTAGCTACTACATCGGAAGAAGTATTACATTTATTAAAAAAACATGGGTAATACGCCCATGTTTTTTCTGCAATAAATAATCTTTATAAGTTTTTTTATAGGGTTCATTACCATAAAAAATTTAGTTCGCTAATACAATGAAAGAGGTGTAGATTATGCAGACAATAGATACAGAAGTTACTGATGATCAAGTAGTGCTGGCAATTGAACGAAATATAGCCATTATCCGTTTTGATATGGAGCATAAAGTTGCCTATGTAAATGAACTTTTTGCTAAAACATTAGGCTATAAAGTTGAAGAAATGATAGGAAAAGATCATAAAGATTTTTGTTTACCGGAATTTGCGAATAGTATAGAATACGGAAAGTTTTGGCGAAATTTAGCTGCTGGCAATAGCTATCAGGATAAAATCGAAAGAATGGATGCAAGTGGAAATAGAATTTGGCTTGAGGCCACTTATATGCCTGTCTTTGCTATTAATTCAAAAAAGGTGATTGGCGTATCGAAAATTGCAACAAATATTACAGAACGCCAAAATGAAATTGTTAGTGTAGCTGATACATTAAAGGTTATGTCTAAAGAGCTTCATAGTCGTTCGGAGGCGGGCATTCAAAATAGCAAGGATTTACTGGAAACAGTGAAAGAGGTTTCACAAGAGTCTGCTGATAATGTAAGAAATCTTGCGCAGCTACAGAAGCAAGCTGAATCTATTAAAGGGATTGTGAAAACCATTCAAGAAATTGCTTCTCAGACAAACTTACTTGCACTAAATGCAGCTATTGAAGCAGCAAGAGCCGGTGAGTATGGACGAGGTTTTGATGTTGTAGCAAAAGAGGTTAGAAAGCTTTCCAAAAGGGTAGAGCAATCTATTTTAGAAGTAAAAGATAATGTTGAGGGCATTGAGCGAGAGATTGGACAAGTCACTGAAAGTATCACGCGTATAGCTGAAAAAGTTGAAAAAACAAATGGTCAAATTAATGTAACAACGAATGATTTTGCCGAAATTGCATCTGCAGCGGAGGCATTAGATGAACAATCAAGGCATTTTACCGAAATAATTTAATTCAATTTTTATATGTTTAATAAAGAAGAATAAAATAATTGCAAGAATTAGAGAAAAGGTTAACGTATGTAATAGCTAGTCTTCAAATGTAATATTTACATAATTTTCTGATATATATTGAAAAAGTAGCTGAGTTTTATTTACAATAATTGTGTAAAGCTTTCATAAATCATAATAGGGGTGTTATAGATGACAAAGGTGGAAGTAAGTTTTAAGCATTTGCCAACGACTGCAGTTTCAGATGCGACAGGAGGACATACGAATTTACGCAGTGATATTAAACCGTTAGCAGATCATTATAAAATTGCTGGCCGTGCAGTAACAGTGCGTTTACCAGATGGTGAAAATGGTGCAGTATTGGAAGCCATTCGAGTTGCTAAAGAAGGGGATATTTTAGTAATTGACGCTAAAGGGAATACCAATCGTGCAGTTGCTGGTGATTTTGTTCTTTCATTAGCGAAGGGTATAGGTGTACAGGGCTTTGTCGTTGATGGTGTTATTCGTGATATTGCAGCTATTCGTGAGCTAGACTTTCCTGTATTTTCACTTGGCACAACGGTAGCAGCTGGCAATAAAAACGGCGGTGGTCAAGTAAATGTTCCTATTGCTATTGGGGGCGTTTCTGTTCGCCCTGGTGATTATATTATTGGGGATGTTGACGGTGTCGTTGTCGTGCCACAGGAAGATGCAGAGCGTATTGTGGCAGCCGCTGAGGTAAAGCTCGAAAAAGATGACGTACGTGCTCAAGAGGCACATGCAAATGGAAAAGAATCTATTATTGCTTATTTAGATAAAGCATTAACTTCCTCCAGAAGAAGCTGAAAGAAGTTAAAGCCTAACGGCCGATTCCAGACGTAATAAAAAAACCCTCACGATGCCATCCATACATCGTGAGGATTTTTTTAACTTTTATGCTAAATTTTCATTATCTTTAAAGTAATTTTTCATTTTCTCTGAATCGAAACGGCCTTCCCATTTCGCCATTACTAATGACGCAAGTGAGTTACCAATTACGTTAACGACTGTACGTCCCATATCAAGAATACGGTCGATACCTGCGATGAATGCTAAACCTTCAATTGGAATGCCGACAGTACCTAAAGTTGCTAGAAGCACAACGAAGGATACTCCTGGAACACCTGCAATCCCTTTAGATGTAACCATTAATACAAGCATTAACGTAATTTGTTCACCAATGCTTAGGTGAATACCGTACATTTGAGCAATAAATAATGCAGCAATAGCTTGGTACAGTGTAGAACCATCTAAGTTAAAAGAGTAACCGGTTGGAATAACAAAGGATACGATATCCTTTGGAGCACCTAGTTTCTCCATTTTCATCATAACTCGTGGTAACACAGCTTCAGAACTTGCTGTTGAGAACGCTAAAATCAGCTCATCTTTTAATACTTTAATTAAGAAGAAGATACTGATACCTGTAAATTTGGCCACAAGACCAAGAACGACAAAGATAAAGAATAGCATTGTTGCATAAACAAGTATAGCGAGTTTACCGAGTGGTATTAGTGAAGCGAATCCATATTTGGAAACGGTTACACCAATTAAACCAAATACCCCAATTGGAGCGAATTTCATTACGAGGTTAGTTACCCAGAACATGGTATCTGCTACCCCTTGGAAGAAGTTTAATACTGGTTTACCACGTTCGCCAATGGCAGCAACCCCTAAACCAAAAATAACTGAGAAGAAAATGATAGCAAGCATATCACCTTCAGACATTGCCTGAATGATATTTGTCGGTACTATGCCTACAATAATATCAAATGGTCCTTCATGCTGTACTTCTTCTGTAGTTGCAACGTATTTCGAAATATCTCCTTTAGAGAGCTCGTTCATGTTTACGCCCGCGCCTGGGTGGAATAAGTTTGCGGAAAGTAAACCAATTACAATTGCTACTGTTGTAATAACCTCAAAGTAAATAAGCGATTTCCCGCCTAATCGTCCAAGCTGTTTCATATCTCCAGTGCCAGCAACACCAACGATTAAAGTCGAAATAATAATCGGTACAACAATCATTTTAATTAGATGAAGGAAAATATCACCTAGAGGTTGTAGATATGTTTCAATTTTGGGGTTTCCGTAAAAGATACCACCAATAATAATCCCTAAAATCAAACCGACTAAAATTTGAGTGGCTAAACTGATTCTAAATTTCTTCTTCAAAACCTTAGTACCTCCTAATATTAAATTTTTAGGACTTGCCTTACTTTAATAATACGGAGGACTTATGAAATCCGACAAAATCCGAGAAAATTAATTTAATTTAGTTAAAATGTCTGAATATAATACCTGAATAAACTTCTTAATATTAACCTTTGCTTTGCGATTTTTGTGATCTTCTATCTGAGTCATAAGCAGACGAATTTCTTTAAAGTCAAAGTATCTAGGTGCATAATATTCAAATTCGGAGTTTGTATAATCTACGACACCTAAATTGGCGAGATTTATCATCGCTGCTAATATAGTACGGCGCACCCGCTGTTCAATGGCTTTACTTTCCTTCAAAATTTCATCTGGTGTAGCCTTTGTGACAACTGCAATCTCCTCATAAAGCTCTTTTAATGGTGGAAGTGGTGCAATTTTGTGCTGATGCGCAAGTAATGTTTCGATGATAGCTATAATATCTTCGCTTCCAATCTCGCCAACGATCCCCATATCATTTAAGATGGATTGAATATGATCGCGTGACGTTGCTTTATGATTGATTTGTTCACTTAGATCAATATTTGTAAGTGATTGGCGAATAATAAGTAATGAATTTTTCAGGCGAAATTGTTCAGTTGTTTTACGTAAAACATTTTCAACCTCAATACGGTTTATTGGTTTATGAATAAAGAAATCTATACCTTGCTCATATGCCTCACCAACCATTTCCTTATTCACTACTTGAGAAATCATGACAAATTGTCCTTCAAAACGATTTTGAATAAGGTGTTCGACTGTTGCTATCCCATCAAGCTTAGGCATAAGTAAATCAATCAACACAAATTCAGGTTGTGTCATTAAAATTTGTGGAATGGCGTCCTCACCATTGCGTGCTTCACCAATAACTGTACCTAAGCCACTATCTTCAATAATTTGTTTTAACATGACCCGACTTGCACGATCATCATCTACAATAAAATACCTCATTTAAGTCTCTCCCGTTTGAATAGTTTGCGTAGGAACTGTAATTTTAAACATCGTGTTTTGAGTATTTGATTCAACGGTTATTGAGCCATTTAATTTATTTACTAATTCAGCAACATGTGAGAGCCCAATACCTGTTGCTGCGACACCGTCTACATTGTATTTTGTAGTGTATCCAGGTTCAAAAATGATAGAGAGATTACTTTGTGGAATGCCCTTTCCGTTATCGCATACTGTTATTACAGTATCATCCTGTTGCTGCTGAATGGCAATAGAAATGATGCCTTGATCTTCAATTGCTTCTATAGCATTAGCTGTTAAATTATTCAAAAGTGCAAGCAATGCAATATGTTCCTTCGTTTGAAAATCGATCTCAATATTTAATTTAAATTCAATTTCTTTGCCGAGAAAATTAGCGTACTTACTGTTGCCGTCTTCAATATAATGTAATAATTCTGACAATCTAAGGGATCCAAAGCTCTTTTCACCAACAATTTTAGAAATACCTGCATAAATGCGTTGTGAATCCTTCTTCACTTCATGAATTTCCTGGGCAATATGAAGTGCCTGTAAACTTTCTGCACGATAACCTAGCGATTTTAATTGTCGATATAGTTCAAACCCACTGACTGTTATTGCTTCTATATGGTTCATAGATTTTTTTAAATAAAGTGTCTCAACATATAAATCTGAGCCGATTGTAAGCATTTCCTGAACACGTTTTTTTTGCTCAGCAATTAAAATGGAACTATAAATACCGACAACAAAAAAACTACGTAATAAAGCAACTGCTAATAGTATAAGTAAATCATGAAGGAATAAAAAAGTATAAGAATTTATAAAAAAACGAAATAGTTGTTCCACTAAATTACTGAATACTTCACTAAACGCAACTAGCAATCCGAGCAATAGTGGTTTTTCTCTATATTGATGAATGCTTAGAATTTGTAGGCATACTGCAAACAATATATAAAAGGCGGCGGCAGGTAAATGTATTAGTAAGCTATCGACTACTGGAACATCATGTAAAGTGTAATTAATGATAACTCGAAAAATGGTTGTCACGATACTCGTAGTAAATCCAGCGAAAATAATAGGTGTAGGTCTTAGCAGAGTGCACAAAAAGAAAATAATACTTCCTAATCCGAAACGAAAAGGTGTATCAGCGAAAGGCATTATTTTAATTTCACTACCGATAGCAGTTAACAGAGCAATTGTTAAAATCCAAGTGAGGGAAGCACGAGATATGTAAAATTTCGAGTGCATAAAAAAATCCTTCCTAATAGTATTAACGAGCATTATGCTAAAAGAGCTCGTTTGCTGTTTGAAATAAAGGTAATTGTACCACTACTTTTAAAGTTGCGTTGGGGCGAAAAGTGGTTTCATAATGAAAGCGCATTTGTCTAGATGAAATAATGCTATAGATTTTTTACGGTTATTACAGTTTACAATAAAAAAATACCACAACCTAAGTGGAAGTGGCATCTAGTAAATGTTACATATAATTTTTAAGCAAAAAAAAACGGCTACATTCGTAGTCGGAATTTTAAAACTGGAGGAGGTAGAGGGATTCGAACCCCCGCGCGGTGTTACCCGCCTGTCGGTTTTCAAGACCGATCCCTTCAGCCAGACTTGGGTATACCTCCATGTTGTTTTGTTCGTTGTCTTATCGACAAGATTTAATTTATCATATTTTAAAATTCACGTCAACAGATTTTTTATGTTTTTTTAACTTCATTCAACAATTATTTTCTGTAGCGAAAGTAAAGCGTCAGGTACAGAAGTCTTTCACCTCTATAGGAGGGAGATGAATGCGGTACTAAGTCAGTTTTTGAGCGGATGACATGGAATGAAAAAGAGTTCTTATAGCGCATCCATGCGATAATCGGTAAGGTATTATCGAAATGGCCGACATCGTGTCGGCCCTCATCCAGGCAAGCGCAAAGCCGATTCCGGACGCATTGTTTATCTGCGCGAAAGCGAAGCGACAGCGGCAATTATGGCGAGGCATAATGGATTAATAATTTCTTTTTTACAGTGCAGATAGAATGTTCCAAATAAATATTATGTGTATTAAGTTGCAATTTATGAAAACAGTCAGTATACTAGTTATTGCCGTGCTAGGTGGGAAGGTAGCGGTGTCCTGTAACTCGCAATCCGCTCTAGCGAGACTGAATTCCTTTTTCGAGGCTGTCCGTATTGTTTGGTCTGCCTTTTGCACGTAGTGTTGACGATTGGGTCCTGCGCAATGGATACCCATGAACTATGTCAGGTCCGGAAGGAAGCAGCATTAAGTGGTCTTATTCATGTGCCGCGGGGTTGCCTAATCTGAGCTAACGACAAGAGTAACGCTTATGTGCGGCTGTCGAAGAAAGGTGCACGGCATTAAATTGCCAATTCAAACGCATCCGTCTACAAAAGGCGGATGCGTTTTTTTATATGATTTTATACTATTTGTTGGGACAGAAAATCAATCATTAGCACGTTTATGGGAGTTACAAATTGTACGAGGCGGCTGATAGGAGCCGAAAGTATCAGCTTTCACTACAGGAAGTGAAAGAGAATCGTCCCGAAATTTTTGAAAAACGATGACACTATTTTATAAATAATGACGAAAATGCTATAATAGAACTATTCTATATGATGAAGAAAAGGAGAGGAAACCATTGACGTATCAAGCATTTTATCGTGTGTATCGACCGCAATCATTCCGAGAGATGTCTGGTCAAGCACATGTCAAAAGAACGCTACAAAATGCTCTCCTAGCGAATAAAACAACACATGCTTATTTATTTTCTGGTCCACGTGGAACCGGGAAAACAAGTACAGCTAAAATTTTTGCAAAGGCTTTAAATTGTGAGCATGCACCATCAAAAGAGCCTTGTAATGAATGTGCTACTTGTTTAAGCATTACTGACGGTTCTCACCCAGATGTTATTGAATTTGACGCGGCGTCTAATTCGCGCGTTGAAGAAATACGAGACATCATTGAGAAAGTTCGATTTGCTCCTGCGAGTAGCAGATATAAAGTGTATATCATTGATGAAGTGCATATGCTTTCTACAAGTGCTTTCAATGCCCTTTTAAAGACGTTAGAAGAACCACCTTCACATGCTGTATTTATTTTAGCGACGACAGAGCCTCATAAATTGCCCGCAACAATTATTTCGCGATGTCAGCGCTTTGATTTCAAGCGTCTTTCAACCAATGATATTATTGAGCGCATGAAAGTTGTGTTAGAAGATATTGAGTTACCATTTGAGGAACAAGGTTTAAAGGTAATCGCACAGTCAGCAGCGGGTGGTATGCGTGATGCTTTAAGTTTATTAGACCAGGTTGTATCCTTCAGTGGAGAAAAGTTGAAGCTTGAGGATACATTACTTGTGACAGGTTCTATTAGTCAGGAAGTTTTCTATGAATTAGCAGAAGCTCTAAAAGTAAAAGATGTCGCACAAATGCTTGCGTTATTAGAACAGCTTATTGCGGATGGGAAAGATCCACTTCGACTTTCAGAGGACTTGATTACATTTTTTCGGGATTTATTATTACTGCAAACAAGTGAGGATTTGGCTGAATTATTAGAACTAGTATCACCAGAGGAGCGAGTATTTACATTGGCGCATGATTTTGCACCGAATTTGCTCTATGGCTACATTGATATTTTAGCGAAAACACAGCAAGAAATGCGGTTCTCCCACCATACAAAGATTTACTTGGAAACAGCGTTACTTAAAATGGTGCAGTTTTCGGGTGGTGCAGTTGGTCAGACTGCCACTTCAGGTGAGGCAGCTATGAGCCCTGAGCTCGCTCAAAAAATTGTGGCGCTTGAGCAGATGGTGCAACAACTATCAGCCCAATTACAAGCTGGTGCTCCTATGCAAACGGCGCAAACACCAAAAGAGCAACGTCCACGAGCAAAAAGTCCGAATGGCTATAAAGCACCAACAGGCCGTATTCAAGAGATACTAAAGGATGCTACAAAGCAAGATGTGCAACGTATCAAATCGGTTTGGGCCCAGGCATTAAGTCAGATGCAAAAATCTCAGTCAGCTCTTTTAGCAGAGGCTGAACCTGTTGCGGCATCATCAAGTGCTTTTGTGTTAAAATTCAAGTATGATATTCATTGTCAAATGGTTGCTGATAATCAAGCCCTAAAAGCTCAATTCACACAATTAATTGCAGGGCAAACTGGTACTATGTATGAAATGCTTTGTACGCCTGAAGAGGCTTGGTTAAAATTACGTGAAGAGTTTATTCGTGATCATGGCTTACAGCAGGAGAAAAAATCTCAGAATGAAACCGATCATGAAATGGAATTGTCAGAACCACCACCGGCAGAAATGCCAGAAGGGCCGTTTATCGACGATGCTCAACCGCTTGCTTCACAAGATCCACTTGTGACGGAAGCAGAAAAGCTGTTTGGTAAAGATTTTATTGAGGTTGTTGAAGATTAATCATTTAGGAGGAATATGTTTATGCGCGGAATGGGAAATATGCAAGGTATGATGAAAAAAATGCAAAAAATGCAAAAGGAAATGATGGAGGCTCAAGAGACTTTAAATGCAGAGCAATTTGAAGGTGCAGCTGGTGGCGGTATGGTGAAAGTAACTGTAACTGGTCAACGTGAAATTGTAGAAGTGAATCTTGATCCATCGGTAGTAGATCCAGACGATATCGAAATGCTACAAGATTTAATCGTTGTTGCTGCAAATGAAGCATTGAAAAAAGTAGATGAAAAAACGAATTCAACAATGGGTAAATTTACTCAAGGCATGAATCTTCCGTTCTAGGAGGTAAATAAATGTACTACCCAGAACCAATATCGAAACTGATTGATAGTTTTATGAAATTGCCAGGTATCGGGCCGAAAACCGCGGCTCGTCTGGCGTTTTTTGTGTTAACAATGAAAGAAGATGACGTTTTATCCTTTTCAAAGGCATTAATTGATGCTAAACGAAATTTAAGCTATTGCTCCGTATGTGGCAACATAACTGATGTAGATCCATGCCATATCTGTACAGACAAACAAAGAAATCATTCTATTATTTGTGTTGTCCAAGATACAAAAGATGTGATTGCGATGGAAAAAATGCGTGATTTCAACGGTATGTATCATGTATTACAGGGAGCTATTTCACCTATGGATGGTGTTGGGCCAGAGGATATTAATGTCGCTTCGCTACTAGTTCGTTTGCAAGATGAGACTGTTCAAGAACTTATTTTAGCTACGAATTCAACTATTGAGGGTGAGGCAACAGCTATGTATATTTCTCGTCTAGTGAAGCCATCTGGTATTCGAACAACACGAATCGCTCATGGACTACCAGTAGGTGGAGATTTAGAATATGCAGATGAAGTAACGTTATCGAAGGCAATGGAAGGTCGCCGAGAATTGTGAGTGAGGGATTAATATGTTCTTCCGCAGTAAGGGAAAATTAAAAAAAGAATTCGATGACAAGCTTGTGAATCTTATAAAAGGAACAAAAGAGGATTTACAGCAGGCAAAGATAATTGAAGAATTACTAGACGACTATGATTTAGAAGTAATAGCTCAACGCAAAGCTGCGGAGAGTATACATTTTTATTTATTCAAGGAAGCTAGAATTCGTAGAGTATTAATTAAATAATAGTTTTTAAACTTATTTCAGCGGGTGTCCAAACACCCGCTGAAATAAGTTGGTGCCTCGGTATAATTAATATTCATAGAAGCAAAACAGGAAACATAAACTTTCATAATTATATTTTCTAAGGGGGTAACCATATGTCGTGGTTAGTAATTATGAGTTTTTGTGTGCCTGTAGTGCTTCTTTTTCTTTATATAATAATAAGACATGCCAAGATGGGTAAAATTTTAGAAGGAATGTCTGTGTTTTGGTTTAGATTTGCTTTTGCCTTTCTACTATTATTTATTATTCACTTAGGAATAGGGTATGCAGGCTATAATGTGCCGATTAATCTATTTTCAGTATTCACAATTGCAATATTAGGTATTCCGGGTGTGCTAGGGATAACTGCTTTAATATATTTTTTATAAGATGCTTGCAAAATAAAAATATTGTGGTATAGTAATAAGAGTCGTTAAGATAACTGTTGAAAAACAAATGAGTTTTAAATTAAATAATTTATTTGTTGACAATAAGTAAACGACATGATATTATATAAGAGTTGCTGCTAAGAAATGGCAACGAAATGAACCTTGAAAACTGAACAAGCAAAACGTAATCAATATAGTTTTTAGTAGCTAACCTTGAGTTGGTGAACGAAACAAAATTTTGGACATCAA